>NZ_JBCOCI010000019.1:0-65609 GCF_040929485.1 Phocaeicola sp. RTP21198st1_B8_RTP21198_201120
GCCTTAGCATGTGCATTGATGAAAATACGTAGCTTTCAAGCTAAAGATTTTGCACAATATCACCCTGGGGGTAGCTTGGGAAAAAAACTTTTAACTAATGTGCGGGATTTGATGCGAAAAGATAATTTACCTATTGTTAATTCTGATATGAGAATAGCAGAGGCTCTGACAATTATAAGTGATGGAAGGTTAGGTATGGCAGTTGTCTTAAACTCTCGTCATTTAGTTGGATTAATTACTGATGGGGATATTCGTAGAACATTTCAAAGATATCAGAAAGAATCATTTGATATGGTTGTAAAAGATATTATGGTAACAAATCCAATAATAGTATATGAGAAAGAAAAGATTGTAGATATAGAACATTTATTTAATGAGAAAAGAATTCACACATTAATAGTTTTAGATGATAATAATGATTTTGTGGGTTTTATAGATTATAGAGATTGTATGATTTAATTTAATAGTAATCAGATATGAAAATAGTTGCTTTTTTGCCAGTTAAGGGTTCTAGTGAACGTATTAAAAATAAGAATACAACATTAATGAACGGTAAACCTTTATTTTTACATACATTGGAAAAACTCGTACGTTGTTCTTTTATTGATGAAGTTTTTCTAGATACAGAAAAAGATGAAATTTATGAAATTGCAAAACATACGAATTGTATTTATTTGAAACGTGATCCAGAATTAGCTACCAATAAAACTGACGGACACAGTCTATTTTATAATGAAGCAAAAAAGATAAATGCTGATATTTATATACAGATTTTAGGTACCAGTCCTTTTATTAAACCTTCTACAATTGAAAAAGGGATCAATATACTGAAGGAGCAGGGTGATCTTTATGATTCTGTTATTTTGGTGAAAAATGAGAAACAATATACATGGAGTAAAGAAGGTCCCAATTATGATAGAATGCATATCCCAAATAGTAAGGATTTACCTGATACAATCGTAGAAACAATGGGGTTGTATATAACAAATAGTGATGTAGCATTAAATATGAAACGCCGTTATGGTATAAAGCCTTATTTACTAGAAGCTGAGCCTATTGAAGCTATTGATGTGAATTATCCATTAGACTTTGAATTGGCAGAGATAATTTCTAAGGGATTGAAATCTTTAGAAAATAGAAAATTGGAATTCTTAAAGAAACTTGTAAATAGTGCAATGCTATCTGACGTTTTAGATGATATTGGTTTATATAATTGTGTGATAACAGGTTTGAAATGTAATATTGGGGGTACAAAGGTTTTGGGGCGTGCACGAACTTTGAAAATACGAAAACTAGAAAAAGGAGAAGATTTTCATGGTATTTATGATGCTTTGAAATCTTATGCGGAGATTTCGGATAATGATATTATAGTAGTTGAAAATGAATGTCCCGATTATGCTTATTTTGGTGAACTAAATACAATGTTATCCATCCGTTCTGGGGCCTCTGCAACGATTGTTGGTGGAGTGACTCGTGATAGAGATAATGTTATGAAAATGAATTATCCTGTTTTTTCAAAAGGCTATAACTGTAAAGACGTGCGTAAACGTGCTACTTTAGCCAATTTTAATCGGACTATTAATGTTTTGGGGGTAACAATCTCACCTTCTGATTTAATATTTGCTGATAATGATGGGGTAGTTGTCATACCTGTTGCATACGAAAATAAGATAATGAAAGCAATAATTGAAAAAATAGGAATGGAAAATAATGTGGCTAGTGAAATTGCTCGTTACTCTAATCCTTTAGATATTGTTGAAAAAATAGGAGAATTTTAATAAAAAGTATCCGTTTGTTCTAATAATTATAGAGCTAATTTATTGGCAAAGTATATGTATAGTAATACTGATTTTGAACGTCTTTTTGTCCGTTATAAATTGGTTCGATAGAAAAATTCTGCATATTTAACAAAGTACCTTATAACCTGTTTGAAGAAGGATGCTATCGTGAACTGTGATGAGACTTTGTATCGGGTTTATATGAATACTTTTTGGACTCAGCTGTTTGCTTACTTAAATGGTGGCTTTTATTCAATCAACAGTTTCATTGCCGGACGATTTATTTGCCTCTTAGCCGGTGAGCGAAAGAATTCGTTATTCTTCGGAAGTGATAAGATGGTCCATGTCTCAGCGGTATATCATACCATCATCTCCACTTACAAGATGCAGGGTGTGTCAGTACTGGATTATTTCAAGAGATTCCTTATCCTGATTTCGAAAAGACGATAAGTATGTCTCTATAGAAATTCTCGTATAATTCATTAATTAGAAATGAACAAATACAAGCGTTTAGGTAAAAACACGCTTTTGGTCTTCATCGGCAATGCCGGCAGTAAGCTTATAGGCTTGGTTATGTTGCCATTCTATACTAGTTGGCTATCAGTTGAGGATTACGGAGTAACCGATATAATAAATGTCTATGTCAGTTTTCTGGTTAGCATTGTCTCTTGTTGCATAGCAGAATCTATATTTATCTTTCCAAAAGGGCAGAAAGTGGAGAAGCAAAAGCAATATTTCTCTTCAGGTATTGTTTTTGTATTGCAGGCGTTTTTTGTCTCCTTCTTATTGTTTGGGACTGTAGATTTTGTTTCTTCCATATATGGTTTTTCAAACAGTTTTACGGATTATCTTTGGTTGATATACGGTTTGATGGCAGCAACACTTTTGCAGCAGTTTTTTCAGCAGTTTACACGCAGCATTGATAAGATGATTGTTTATGGAATGGCTGGAATCGTATTGACCTTGCTTACAGCTATTTGTTCATTCATTCTGATCCCTTTGAAGGGAGTTGTCGGTTATGTACTTTCTCTTATTCTGGCAAATCTTTTTACGGGCGTGTATTCTTTCTTCTTTTCGGGAAGTTACAAATATTGTTCACCGGGTAGTGTGAATAATGAATACTGTCGTGAAATGCTTCAATATTCTGTGCCTTTGATTCCAAACGGTGTGATGTGGTGGCTTGTAAATGCACTGAACAGGCCTATAATGGAGACGTATGTGGGATTACATGGCATCGGTCTGTTTGCCGTAGCAAACAAATTTCCTGGAATTATAGCCATGATATTTACTATATTTGTTTCTTCCTGGCAGATATCCGTATTAGAAGAATATGGCAAAGATGGTTACGCTAGTTTCTATAATAAGATATTCCGGGGTGTGCTTTTAATACTCTTGGTGTTGCTTGTCATTGTCACATTTATCAGTAAATGGTTAGTCTCTTTTTTTACTTCATCAGATTATTTAGATGCATGGATATATATTCCCGTACTCACATTGGGTATTTTCTTTTCTTGTGTGTCAGGATTGGCGGGGAGTACTTTTTCCGCTGTCCGGAAGAGCAGATATTTTTTCTATTCAAGTGTTTATGGAGGTTTATCTTCTATCGTTTTCAATTTTTTGCTAATACCGTTGTGGGGTATTTGGGGAGCAGTCCTGTCCGTTGTCCTGTCGTTTATGGTTATGTCGGTCTCAAGGGTTGCGTATAGTTGGACGTATGTAAAATTGACCCATATCCCCCGTTTGTTACTGATGCTGTTGTTGACTTGTATATATATAGTTTCAGTATGTTTGACGGGTAGCGCGAATAGTCTTGTTGCAGGTTTTATTACGATAGGATTATTGCTTTTATTGAATTGTGACTTGCTTCATTTATTAAAAAGGAAAATCATTAAAAGATATATTGCGAAATGAAAAAGAAGATAAAGAGGATAATAAAACAATGTTTATCTATAGGTCGGGATTCCATTAATTTTGCAGCGTTTTTAGTGGAAATGATTTTTAAGAGCAAGTTGCATAATTCGTTTAGCCGAAGATATTCAGGCAAGGTAGCTATCTTGGCTAATGGTCCATCTTTAAAAGAAGTATTGCCCAAATTGCAAATGGATAAATTCTCAGATACTGACTTCATTGTCTTGAATTTCTTTGGAATGGAAGCTGTCTTTACCAGAATCAAGCCGAAGCATTATTGTCTGGCAGACCCTATGTTTTTTTCATCCAAACCATAAGCAAAAGGAGGTGAGAAATCTTTTTTCTGTATTGAACAGGAATGTGGATTGGGATATGAATATCTATACACCTATAGGCTCTGTGGATGACTTTAAAGTGTTTAGTGCATTGTCTAATCCTCATATTCGGCTTGTTTCTCTTAATACCATAACTTATAAGGGTTTCGAATGCTTGCGACATTTTTTTTATAAGCATGGTTTGTCCATGCCTTTAGCTCAAACAGTGGCGAATATGGTTATTTATGTTGGGACCAATTCTGGCTATCAGCAAATTGGATTATACGGTGTAGATCATACCTTTTTTGATTCGATGTGTGTAGATGGAAATAATCGGTTGTGCAATAAAAAAACTTATTTTTATGATAATGGGGAGGTTCTTCTCAAACCAATTCTAAAAAGTGATAATTTTCAAATATGGATGGTTGGGGATTATGTGACAGCGATTGGAAGGATGTTCCTAGCATTTATCTATGGTTTGCTTTCTTTTGAAGGTGATGACCAAAAGACAATTGATTTTGCCGTTGCTGCCTCATGTCTCAAGCATACCATCAAAGGCGATTACAATCAGGTTTCTAAAGAAGAAGTTTTAGCTTTGATGATGGGCGATGCATCTGGCCGGGTAAAAAGATTAGAATAACAAAAAATTATGGATAAGATGGTAAAAAAAGAAATAAAAAGTGCTTTTTCGTTCGTTAAACAAACTGTTAAGTTTGTTTTTTTTCTTGCACATTTGCTATTTCAGACAAAAGGTAATTTGAAAAATCCCCTAAAAAAAGTGTATTCAGGGAAAGTGGCCATGCTTGCTAATGGTCCTTCTATGAAGAATGTATTACCTAGATTGACGACGGATGAGTTTAAGAATACTGACTTCATAGTCTTGAATTTCTTTGGTTCAATGGATATTTTTACTCAGATTAGACCAAAGCATTTTTGTATGGCTGATCCTATGTTCTTTCAAGAAAATCACAATCATGATAGGGTTATGAAGTTGTTTGATGATTTGAATAAGAAGGTGGATTGGGAGATGAATCTTTATATACCTGCTTCTTTGAAAAGACAATTTTTGGCATTTAGCGGTCTGCATAATAGTCATATTCATATCGTGCCCTTAAATCTTACAGTATATACAGGTTATGAAGAATTTCGTCATTATTTCTATAGGCATGGTTTGTCAATGCCTAGTGTAGTTACAGTTGCTTTGATGGCGATTTATGTAGGTATAAACTCTGGTTATAGTGAGATTGATTTATATGGCGTGGATCATACATTTTTTGATTCTTTGACCGTTAATTCAAAAAATCAATTATGCATTTGTGATACCCATTTCTATGATAAAAATAAAGTGGAATTGAAACCTATGCTTCGATGGGATTCTACAGTTTGGCGCATGAGTGATTATTTGGAAGAGAAAATGGCTGTCTTCAAGAATCATGATATTATGGCTGCCTATGCGGTGTCTCAAGGTGTACGTATAGTCAATTGTACAGAATGCTCTTTGATTGATAGTTATGAACGAAAACAAATTGACTTATAATAATGCTTCCATTGGTTAGCTCTAAATTAAGAAGTATATCTTCATTTTAGTGCTTACATATATTGAATGACTTTTTACTATTAACAAAAAGAGGACAGAAACCTTCTAAGTTCCTGCCCTCATTCTCAAAAGCAAATGGAAAAGAGTCTTATCTCCACTTTTCCCTTTTAATTTCTTGGCACTGTCTTCGTTGCCACACGGTCATCACCTTTTCCAGCTCCTTCAGCTTCCACATCTTCATGAATCGGATTTCATCCTTTTCCTGTTCATTGCCGATGCTGATACGCAGCAGTTCCGGATAAAGGATTTCCACATGGAAGATTTTGGCACGCCACAGCAGTATGGACATCTGCCAGGGAGTAAGCGCATGGGTGTGTTCCAGGGTAAGTAGCATCTCCAGATAATAACGGTAAAAAGCCCGGTCAAGGACTATCAGTTGGTCTATCAGTAGTTTCATATCAGTTAGCGGTTAATGATTCATATTTATATGCCTGCCATTTCTTTCACTACATTGAAACATGGACACGGTTTCATGGGATTCAGATCATGATGCCCCACAATCAATGACGTGGGAAACAGCTCTCGCAGTTCGCGGAGCAACGCCAGCATGGCGGCTTTCTGTTCCAGCGTCCGTGTATCCGTGGGTACGCCGCCGGAAGACAAGCCTCCTTCATAGCAGATGCCTACGGAATGGCGGTTATGGTTCTTGCAATGCGCCCCCATTTTCTCTATCGGTCTGCCACGGTGAATCTCGCCGTTGCGCGTGATGTAGAAATGGTAACCGATGTCACTGAAGCCACGGTGGTGGATATGGTCGTGGCGGCAGGCTTCAAAGTCCAGGTTTCGCCCCTCAGGGGTGGCGGAACAATGGATGATGATCAGTGTTATTTTACGCATCCCGGCCGACTAAATGCAACTTTGTATACCTATGACGCTGCCTATGGCGGTCGCCACTGCGATGATTACTTTGAGGATGAGGCTCCAGGTTGATTTTCTTTTCTGATTTTCCATAAAGATAAAGTTTTAAGAGTGATACATTAAAGAATAAACAAGACAGGGGGAGGGAGTTACTCCTCCCTCCATGACTTTAGACTCCCGGTTCGTCTTTGGTCTTCAGCAGGTCTGCCACGGCTTTTCCCTCTTTTTCGGCACGCAGTGCGGCTGCCTGTGCGGCCCGGCTGGCTACGGGCTGGAATTCCAGTGCGCCGAAGATGGTTTTCAAATCCTCACCGGGAACATATTGGATATTCACCCCGGTGATGTGGGCAGCGGTGAAATCCGTCAGTTTTTCCGTACCTACACTGGCTATCTGGAGACGGAACTTGCCCAGTTCGCCAAAGTCCACTTGTTTGCCTTCGGTGAGGGCTTCCAGCAGATTGTCCACGGTGGCGGTAAGGACGGCCACCACATCGGCGCGGCTCACGGTGGTTTGTGAAGAAACACGCTTGCTGAGCTGTTTCAAGGTAAGTTCACCGTTGATTTGTGCTGTGGCGTAAGCCTTGGGGGCTGCATCCTTGTCCAGCGGATTGGGACGCAATGAAACACTGTAATTTAATGCCATAATCATTTTGTTTTTAAATGGTTACTATGAATTGAACATGACAAAGATAACACTCCGGAAAGAGGGGGTTGTGAAGAGGCGTAAACCGGCATGACGGTGTATGACACACTGTGACAGAGGGTGAGATAAAGTGAATTAAAGGTCTTGAACTATTTCTATATGTGAGCTATTTTCATTACATTTGCTATAAAGATTAACGATATGAAATTGGCAATATTACTGATAGGTAATTGATGATTTTAAGTCGAAATATGGTAGTAAAAAAAGTGAATGTTATGAACAAAGAAGAAGCGTATTCCGGCGAATGGCCGGTGAAACCTTATTATAAACGGGATCTGGCCATGGGGTACGCCCCCGATATTACTCCCGTGGCGGCGTTGAACCGTCTTTCCGCCTGGATACACCATCACAAGTCGCTTTATCAGGCTCTGCTCGATTCGGGCTATGTGGACAGACAACGCATTTTCAATTCAGTGCAAGTGGGATTGATTTTCCATTATCTGGGAAGACCGTAATTAGTGGTTAGTGGGCTGTGCGTGTACATGCATACGGTGGCGTTGCCTTATGCATACGTATGCGTAAGCCTATACTTGCCTATGCATAAGCCTATGCTTGCTAACGTGTAAAACCAACCGAGCAGCTTCACTAACCACACTAATCACTAACCACCGCATTCCTCCTCGCTCTCGTGCTCTTCGTAACGTCCGCAAGGTTGGCGGGTGTAGTACACGGTTCCCGTGCGGCATAGTTCCTGATCGCGCACTTTCAATACATCCAGACGGGTGAAGGCGCGGTCGGGTTCGTTTATGCGAGTGATGGAAAGGATGAAATCGGCCAGGTTCGCCCAGTTGGCGCTGCCCGATATGGTGTACATGTTGATGTCCTCCATCTCGTTCTTGCCGTCTATTTTCTTCAGGCTGCGCGGATGCGCCACAATGATTACCCAGATGTGGTTGTCACGCCCCCACGACTGGAAACGGGTCAGCATCGACTTGATGCTCTGGGTCTCAGTCTCGTTCTTTCCGCTTTGCGCCTCTACAAAAAGATAAGGATCTATAACCAGATATTTCAACGGATGCCTGCGGCGTATCAGATCGGCCCGATGCAGGATATTTCCGGGAGTGGGCGGCACCTCGTGCATATCCAGATGAATCATGTGAGTGTTCAGAAAATCAATATAGGGCGTCAGCTGTTCGTCGGTATAGGCGGTGGTGTTGGCTTTGCCCAGCAGCAGATGGACCAGGTGGGCGATATGCTTGTCCTTGTCCGGCACCTCGAAGGAGAGGTAGCACACGAAGCGTTCCGTGTCGCGCATGATGCGGCTGGTCAGGTCATTCAGGAAATCAGTCTTTCCGCTGTTGGGCATTCCGGTCATGATGATCAGGCCTCCTATGTCGGTGGGGTGGAAAACGCGGTCGGTCAGCGGTCCGTAGCCCACGCTGTAGCCATGGTCGTATTTGCCGTGCAGCACGTTTATCACTTCCTCCCTGCGTTGTTCCACCGTGATGATATCGGTGGTTTGGCAGGCACAGGCATCGTCTATGACGTTACGCACCACTTCGGTGCCGTAGAGCTTCATCACATCGCCTATGTCCTTGCATCCTCCGGGCAGGATGGTGAAAAGGCAGCGTGCCCCGAAATAATCGGAAAGATGTTTTACCAGTATGCGCCCGGGCAGGTCGGAGTCACCGCAGATCACGATGTCCTGTACCTGGTCCAGCCAGGGGATGAAGGCCTCGAAGCATTTTGCCAGGTCGCTTGCCGCTCCCGAGGGTACGCTGATGACATGGCGGTATCCTGCTTCCATCAATGTCAACGCGTCTTTTCCTCCTTCTACGATGATGAGGCGGGGGATAATCTCCTCTTCCACCAGCAGCGGGTTGATGCAGTCTATGTTATAGGGGGCGCACGGTGTGGTGGGCGAATCCTGACTCCAGAATTTGCTGTACGTCAGGGGCTGTCCCTCTTCGGGCTTTGGAGACTGGATGGGGCTGCATGAGCGGTACTTGGCATTGACGGGACGTCCGTCCACATAATTCACGTATGCGATGCAGGGAAAGATGCTGGAAGCCTGTTCGCGCTTGTCCTCACTGTTTTTGGTGATGCAGTAATGGCGCAGACAGCCGATGTGTGCCGCAATGGCGGTGGTGAGGGAGATGCCCTGGTCGGCCAGGTAGCGGCGTGCGGCCAACTGGTCGGAGTCCGTACAGTCGGGCGATTCGTCCAGCGGCTTGATTTTTTGCATCACGGTGGGGGCGAGGGCTTTGTAGTCGCCCGGCAGCATGGGGACTTCGTTTACGGAGTTTTCCGCATTCCGGCTATCCTGTGGGCGGTATGTTCCGGTATTTGAGGGAGAATCTCCTTTTTTGTAAGGGAACATGGGACGGTTGTCCTTGCAGTAATCGGTCAGAATGCCGTTGAAGTCGCATCCGGCGTAGAAGCAATGATATAGTCCTTTGGCTTTTGAGATATACAGATGCATGGTGCCGCATTTGGGGCATCGGGCGATGAAATTCTTTCCCGCATTCTTGCGGTCCGGAAAGTCTGAGAGTGAATAATAGGGTTTCATTTGAATTGAAAATTAAGAATTAAAAAATAAATATTCGGGTGTATTTGTCATTGGTAGGGACGAAGAATCCGGAAACATAAAGTGGATGCATTCAGATTCTTCGCGAGCTCAGAATGACAAAACGTCACTAACTACTAATCATTGTCTACCCATTCTTTGGACAGCACGTTCCAGATGGCGGTTTCGGCAGGGCGTGGCGGCGCATTCTCCGGTATTTCCACTTTTCCGTCTATAGGATCATCGTAATAACGGATGTTCTTGTCGGACTCCTTCCACTCGAAGGGTGAGACGGGGCGGAATTCACGGAGTTTTCTATGTTTTTCTTCCAGATCCTTGTTCAGTTCGCTGCCCAGCCGGGCAATGGCTTGCCCCATCAATGATTGTCCGTGGCGTGTCTTCATGAGGTTTTGCAGCCAGATGATTTTTCCCGTGTGCGAGACCCGGGAGAAGCGGGGATCGGAGTCGAAGTAAGGGATGAGAAACTGGTTCACCAGGATAACCAGTCCTTGTAACGCCCTTGGACGGGTATAGTGGTGGCTGGTGGCTATGCTGTTGATGAGTGGGACCAGTACCCGCTGCTTTTCTTCGGGACTGGCGTTGAGCCGGTGGAAGAAGTCTGTGGCGGGAGACAGGGCCGGTGACGTTTTTCCGCCGTCAGGCGTTTCCGCAGGAATTTCCGAAGGAGTCTTCCGGGAATCTGTTTCCTCTGTGTTTCGTACTCCGTTTCCGGCGGAATATCCCTTACGGGAATCCTCCGGAGGATATATATTATTTATATTATATAATATATTACTATTAAAAGCAGAATCCTGCGGTGTTTCTTGCGCAGGATTCTGCGGTGATTCCGTTGGATTTCCATTCTCCTGGCGATACCATAATGGTGAGTAAAATGCGATGACTTTGGTGTGTGGTTCGTCCCATATCATTCCGAATGACAGGCAGTTTGTTACTGCGGCGACCAGTGTTGATGTGTACGAAAAGCGGAGTGACAACCGGATGTCATAGAAATTGCAGTGCGGATAGATACCTTGGGAATTCATGTAAGCGGGCATTCCCAGGTAGAGGTCCAGTAACTTGGTTATGGTGGGGTCGTTTATTCCCCGTCCCTTCCACTGATGGATCATTTTCTGCGTCTCGCTGATGGAAACGCTTTGTTTCAATGCTTTTATAGCCATGTGTGCTTTGTTTTTTTTGTAATAATGGCAGCGAAGTTACAAAGGAAAAAATAGACGCGTCTGTCCACAGTGGACAGACAATTAGTAGACAGATAGTATTATTAACAATATTTAAACTGAAAAAAATGAAAGACAGAGAATTTTCTACGAAGAAGTTGGCCGAGAGCATCAAAGTCCTTAGAAAGGCCAGTGGTGTCAATGTAAAGGGGTTTTGTAAATCCATCCACATGACGGAACATAGTTATTACAGTGCTCTTAATGGTAAACTGACAATCTGAATTTTTATGCCACTATCATGCATCCTTTGGTCGAGAACTATGGCGATTGCGGACTGGACGAGGAGATAGAAGCGGTGAAAGAAGAGTGGTGGAATGTGGTGACGGAGAATTCATGGGAGTATTTGACGGGGGAGAAGAAGGATGAAGTGGAGGGGAGTAACAGAAATAAGTGTTTGGAAACAGAAAAATAGTAGAAATTAAAATCAAAGGATAACGATTATGGAGATAATTCTTATTGTTACATTATTAGTATTGCTATTCTTCAAATGGATAGTTTTCGCATTATTGGCATTACCGCTTAAAGTGGTTTTGTTGATGAAGAAGGAAAAAGATGCGGCGAAAGTTGCCGGAAGAAAGACCGATCTTAGCGTGCTGGGTGATCCAATTTCAGAATACAAACTATCGCTCATACAGCAGATTAAAGCGAAAGCCGCTTCTTACATCATAGGTTATTTGCGCTACATGGACTTTCAGACGGGACGAATCCCCTCCTAACACATTCGTCGTTGGCTCTATAAAAATTTTTTGGGTGTCAACCTTGCGAAGGGGGGTATCATCTATTATGGTGCGGAAATTCGCAACCATCATTTGCTCACCATAGGAAAAGGTTCTATCATTGGAGACAGAGCCATTCTCGATGCCCGTCATGGAGGTATCATCATAGGTAAGAATGTCAATGTAAGTACCGCTGCCAGCTTCTGGACCGAACAGCATGATTATAATGATCCTTATTTTAGGTGTACAAATATTAAGGGAGGAACTATAAATGTTAAAGATCGTGCATGGATAGGTCCGAATGTTATTATTCTTCATGGTGTGACCGTTGGTGAAGGTGCGGTGGTGGCAGCCGGAGCGGTAGTGACCAAGGATGTCCCGCCTTATACTTTGGTTGGTGGAGTGCCCGCCAAGGTGATAGGAAAGAGAAATGAAGATTTAAGATATGAGTTTGATGGTAGTGGATATTTACCGTTTTATTAATAATGAAAAATAATTAAGATCTGAATATGATTCCTAAAAAAATCCATTATGTCTGGTTAGGAGGGGGTAAACAGACTCCTTCTGTAACAAAATGCATTAATAGCTGGCGAAAGGTTATGCCGGACTACGAAATTAAGTGCTGGAGCGAAAATAATTTTGACATTGACTCAGTGCCTTGGGTGAAGGAAGCCATAGAACACTGTAAGTGGTCTCTTGCTTCCGATTACATTAGGCATTATGCCATTTATACCGAAGGAGGGATTTATATGGATACTGATGTGATGGTCTACAAGTCTTTTGACGAGTTTCTGAATAATGGTTTCTTTACCTCTGTAGAGTTTCATCCAGCTCTCTTTGAAGCTCATGGAAAAAAAGATATCAATAAAGATGGTGTTCCTTTGAAAGAAGGTAATGAAGTTTGTGGTTTAGGTATGCTAGCAGCTCTTTTTGGCGCAGAAAAAGGCAATCCGTTTATTAAAGAATGCATGGACTTCTTTGGTACGCGTCATTTTGTTGGTGAGGATGGTGGACTTTTCATGGATTTGATAAATCCGTCTGTCATGCCAATGCTTGCTGTCAAACATGGTTTCAGATATATTGATAAAGAACAAATTATAAGTAACGGAATTCATATTTACCCTTCATGGGTCTTTGCTGGTAATTCGGCTACACGAAGAGTTGATTCTTATTCAATGCACTTTTGCGATTCGAGTTGGAGGGACTATTCTTTTCCAAGGAAAATAAAGCGATGGCTGGTAACACATTATCCGGCGCTCTTTAGAAAAATGTGATATCGATGTGATTATATACGCAAATACTAAAAAATGGAAAGTCCCTTAATTACGGTCATAACTGTTTCATATAATGCAGCTTCATCCATTGAGCAAACTATTATTTCTGTTATTAATCAAACTTATCCCCATATTGAATATATTATCATTGATGGGGGGAGTACAGACAATACAGTAGATATCATCAAAAAGTATGCGGATAAGATCTCTTATTGGGTGAGTGAACCTGATAAGGGGATTTATGATGCGATGAATAAAGGAATAAAGATTGCTGCGGGAAAATATACTTTATTCATGAATGTAAATGATACTTTTTATGCCTCTTCTTCGATAGCAGAAGTATGTAATTTGATGGAAAAGTACGATTCTCAACATGATGCTTATTATGGTAATGTGGCAGTTTCTAATGAATACGGTTTATATATAATGAAACCTGGACCGTTAGAATTAATTGAAAGAAAAATGATATTTTCTCATCAATCTGTTTTTATAAGGACATCCCTTCTGAAAAAATATTTATTTGATTTGAGATATCGATTCGCGGCAGATTATAACCAGTTGTCTATCCTTTATCTGTCTGGTCATTCTTTTTGCTATGTGGATATAACAGTAGCTTTGACGCCTACCGATTCAGGGGCGACTTATGAAAATTATGTTTCTTCAACCAAAGAGCATTTTTTGATTTTGAAGAGAAGGGGCGAGAATATATTTTGGGCAGAAAGAAAAACGCTTTTTCTGCGTTGGCTGGTGAGGAGTGTGAAAACAATAGTTCCCAATTTTTTACTATGTCCACTATTGCGAAGACTGGCGAGATATAAAATAATTTAGCAACAAATAGAAGCGGAACCAATAATAGAAAAAATGGCTGGCTATTTTACTTTCTTTCTTTTGATATTTCTTGTCAATTATTCTAATGTAAGCAATGCTAACAAACTGAATATATCTTTCTTCTTGATAACTCTTTTTGTAGGATTGCGTTATGGCATAGGGTTTGATTATTTTTCATATTACCAGATTATTCAAGACAATAATCTGGAAACAGAGCCTATACCACGCATGCTTATTGATGTTGCCCATAACACCCACTTTTCCGTTTTCTTTTTTATAACTTCCCTTTGGACGGCTGGCTTTTTCCTTGCCGGATTAAAAAAGATGAACTGCTATCCGGAAAGTACGCTCTTTTATATTTGCTTTCCACCATTGTTATGCGCCAGTTTTGGGTTGGTCCGCCAAGCAATGGCTTATTCAGTCATTTTCTATCTGATGTGCCATCCCGATTTCAAGATGAAAAAGAAAATACTATTCATAGTCTTGGCTTTTTTGTGTCATTATTCCAGTGTGATAGCCGTTATCCTGTTATTGCCATTAAAGAGAATGGGGAGGAAAATGCTATGGACTCTTTTTATAGTCGGACTATTAGGGGGAGAGTTTGCTGTTAAAAGATTAGCATTGTTGGACATAGGCAATCCTTTGTTCGTTGTTTTTAAAAAGTATGTCAACGAAAATATGGGAGGCGGTTCTTTTCTTCGTTTTTTGATATATGCACTCGCAATAGTCACACTTGTTAATTATGAGAAATTGTGTAGAAAACAGTTACATATCTTTGCTGTTTATACCTGCATAGGAGCATCACTTTATGCATCTTTCAGCGTGAATCCCCATATGGCAGAACGCTTTTGCACATTTTTCTTCTCGGCAATATTGATCTTGATTCCACATCTTCGTAAATGTATGAGGATGCCTAAGCCCATCTTTGTTTTTATGTTGCTGTTTATTTTTGGGTTCTATATTTACACTGCTCACATGAGTTCTTCAAAAGAAGGGCAGTGGGCAAAATATAAAAAATCATTGTATTATCCATATCAAACCATATTTGAGCAGTCGGACTTATGAATTATCGGCTGAAATTATATCGGCTATAGTCATGACATTCACTTCGCCTTTTATATATCAAAAATAAAATGAGATTGGTGCTTTTATACTTGGGACGCCGGGGCGCAGGACCCGTTTATAGTATTGAATTTGCTCAAGCGTTACTGGAAAAACAGGTTCCGATTCTGGCTATTGTTTCAAACTATAGCGGGAATATAAATGAATGGATGCTGTTGAGCAGGAAGTTTAGGAATCTGAGCTTGGTGACGATTGATACTTATACAAACAAAAAAGATTTTGTTATCAGGTCATTGAATATATGCCTGTTCGCTAAATTAGTACGAATTATCAGAAAATATTCTCCTGATTATGTATTTACACCCATGATTCATCCTTGGCATAACCTTGTGATTTCATTGCTGCCTCGGAAAATTAAAATAATAAAGGTGATTCATGATGTAGCCCCTCATTTGGGTGAAAGCAATCTGTTCAGCATGTTGATGAATAAAGCAGATATATTCTTTTCTGACAGGCTGGTGGTCTTGTCTCAACATTCTAGAAAAGAGCTGGAAAAAGCTGGCATTAAAAAGAATATTTGCATCATCCCCCATGCAAACTTCAGCTATTACAGTAAGTATAATGATTTAGCAACCGAGAGAAAGATATACAATAAAGTAGGCTTTTTTGGAAGGATTAATAAATATAAGGGATTGGATGTCCTGCTTGAGTCATGGGGTATGATAAAGGATACAAACCCAAAATTGAAACTGTTGGTAGCCGGGAATGGGGATTGTCAGGAATATGTCGGTTCGTTTAACAGATATAAGGACTCTATGGAAATCTGCAACAGGTGGATTAGTGATGAAGAAGTTGCAAAGTTGTTGTCATCTGTTGATTTGATAATTCTTCCCTATATTGAAGCTTCACAGTCAGGAGTGATTCCTCTTGCTTTTGCATTAGGGAAACCTGTGGTTGTAACCAATGTGGGTGGCTTAAAAGAGCAAGTTCCGGATGGTTGTGGCTTGATAATTCCTCCAAATAATCCAAAAGCTTTGTCAGATGCAATATGTGAACTCTATAATAATCCATCTAAAATATTGGATATGGGTGCTGATGCCCGGATTTACGCTCAGAATGTTTTAAGTTGGGATAAATCAGCGGCTATATTATTGGATAATCTGAACTTTAAGAAATAATTCAATCATGCGAATCCTCCAAATAATCACTCTCTCCGAGTTAGGCGGTGCTCAGACCGTAGTCATAAATCTGTCAAACAAACTCTCTGAAAATCATGAAGTGATAGTAGCCGCAGGTGAAGGTGATGGAAAGATGTGGCAGATGCTTCATCCCGATATGAAACAGGAATAAATTAATATAATCGTTTTTATGAAAATACTTTTCTCTGGCAATACAGCATGGAGTATGTACAATTTTCGTCGCCTTGTTTTTGAGCACTTTCTAAAGCAAGGCCATGAAGTAGTAGTAGTATCTCCTTTTGATGAAACTTACCAGCAGCAATTGAAAGCGTTGGGATGTAAGGTTTTGCCAATTGATATTGAAGCTAAAGGCAATAACCCACTGAAAGACTTGTGTACGTGTTATCATTATCGTCAGATTATGATTAAAGAAAAGCCTGACTATTGTTTTTTTTATACCATTAAGCCTAATATATATGGCAGTATGGCAGCCGCTTCATTAGGCATTTCCTATACTCCTGTTACTACCGGATTGGGTTATACTTTTCTAGTGGATAATCTGATAAGCAAGATTGCCAAAAGACTCTATAAATTTGCCTTTAGAAATTCGCCTAGCGTCTGGTTTCTGAATAAGGATGATGCGGAGTCGTTCGTGTCTGGTCGGATAATTCAACCAGCCCAGGTGCATATCCTTCCGGGTGAGGGGATAGACCTCAGCCATTTCGCGGTAGTGGAAGAACCTGAAGAAATTTCTTTTCTTCTTGTTGCCCGTATGTTGTGGGACAAAGGAGTGGGGGGTTATGTGGATGCGGCAAGACTGCTGAAACAAAAATACTCTGATGTGCGGTTTAAGCTATTGGGCTTTCTCGGAGTGGATAATCCCCAAGCTATAGCGAAAGAACAAATGGATGAATGGGTAAAGGAAGGTGTTGTGGATTATTTGGGTGTAACAACAGATGTACGTCCTTTTATTCAAGATTCCACATGCGTAGTGCTTCCTTCTTTCTATCGCGAGGGTATTCCTTTTACGCTGATGGAGGGTGCTGCCAGCGGACGGCCATTGGTTGCGACCAATGGAGTGGGTTGTAAGGAAGTGATAGACGATGGTGTCAATGGTTTCCTTTGTAAACTGAAAGATGCAGAAGATTTGGCGCATTGCATGGAATTAATCATCCGGATGACTCCCGAACAGCGTATGGAAATGGGAAAGAAAGGAAGAGAAAAAATGCAGAAAGAATTCAGCATGGATATTGTGCTGAAGCATTATGAGGAGGTGATAGGCAGCTGAAATATAATGTAAGTATAAAAACAATCAACTTATTTGCGGATTCCGAAGAAATTGGCTCTCTTTGCGTGAGAGGGAAACGTTCCGTAAATACCAAGTTTGCCCTCTTGTGTGAAAAGGCTTTGAACATTCCTGCTTATTTACTCTTGAGGCTGCAGGCTGATTATGACATGCTGGTAACTAAACGAGACAAGTCTTTTGCAGAGCGACTTGCCAAAGTAAGAAAAATTGCTGCTGTATTATGATAATGAATGCGGCATATTAAAAAGAACTGCAACGATTTCCACTTCTTTGTAAATATATATAACGGGAGATGACTGAATAATCCCGAAAATCAATTATCCCAAACGAATTTTATTGCTCCTTTTTTGTAAGGCACTCTTGAGAGTGCTTTACAAAATAGCTATGCTCTTATTTGAGCACTCATTTCATTATAGGCATTTTAAACTAACACATTATGCTAAACTTTATTGTGGTCTTCTGTGGCTTTTTCATAGCCGTAGCCCTTGCCCGTATCATCATTCCCCGTATTTTAATCATTTCCCTTCGTAAACGTCTGTTTGATACTCCGGACGCACGGAAGGTGCACAAAAAACCGGTATCCCGGCTGGGTGGAGTGTCCTTTTTCCCGGCCATCTTGTTTACTGTAACTTTCTTGATAGGAATCTGTTATATGACAGGATGGGTCTCCTTAGTGGATACAGGCCAACATTGGGTACAGATACTGTTTATGTGTACAGGGTTGACATTGCTGTATATTGTGGGAATTGCGGATGATTTGATAGGAGTTCGCTATCGTCAGAAATTTATAGTGCAATTGATTGCAGCCTTCATGTTTCCGTTGGCGGGGCTTTATATCAATGATTTTTACGGGCTGTTCGGTATCCATGCCGTTTCCGCTTTCATCGGTATTCCTCTTACCTTGGTGCTGGTGATTTTTATTACCAATGCCATCAACCTGATAGACGGCATTGACGGTCTGGCATCGGGACTGAGTATGGTGGCATTGTCCGTCTTTGGCACACTGGCTGTCATTGATGACAGATGGATGAGTGCATTGCTGGCTTTTACTACCGTGGGAGTGTTGCTGCCGTTCTTTTTTTATAATGTATTTGGAAATGCGGATAGAGGACGGAAAATCTTTATGGGAGATACAGGAAGTCTTACCTTGGGCTATATATTAAGTTTCCTGGCAGTGCAATACACTATGAATACGTATGAAGCGGGTATTAATTATGAAGGTGCCATATTGATATCTTTCAGTGTATTGTTAGTTCCCTGCCTGGATGTGGTAAGGGTGGTCCTAGGCCGTGTACGTCGTGGTAAAGACCCCTTTATGCCGGATAAGACACATATTCATCACAAGTTTCTTGCCATGGGATTCACACCGCGTAAAGCGATGATTTCCATTCTATGCATTTCGTTTTTGTTTTGTGCTTCCAATGTGTTTTTGGTCAGCTACCTGAACAATACGGTGCTGTTCCTCTGTGATGTGGCCGTATGGGCACTGATGAATCTTTATATCAGCAAGTTAATTTCACAACGCAATATTTCCCAAATATGATTGTTCCTTCTTTCCGCCTTTATCATTTTGCAGTAAAACTGATATGGAAACGTATGCTGGTGTTTACCCTGCTGTTCTGGCTGGGAGTGGCAGGAGTATACTATGTGGTAAACGAGACGCCTGTCTGGCAGGAATACGGTTGGTGGCTGCTGATGATGGTGGGTGGCACTTATTTTCTATTGATGGACGTAAAATTGATGCTGATGATAATGCGACATGAGGAGAAGAAGAAATGGAAGCGGTATCGGTTAAAAAACAAATTCGAAGAATGAGGTGCATGAGGGTAATAAAACATTGTTTTATCAGTCTGTTTCTGTTTATAGTACAAACAGTAACGGCCCAAATAAATTATGGCACGACAGGATTGATGAATCTTCCTACTGCCGACATGCAGCGTGACAAGACTTTTATGGCAGGTGGCAACTGGCTGAATCATCATGCCACAGTACCCCGTTGGTGGTATGATACATGGAACTATTATATCAATATAACTATTTTTCCCTGGCTGGAAGCCGGATATCTGTGTACTGGTCATAAGGCAGTTCCTACGGATTATGGCAATAACTCCGGCTATTGGGTTCCGTCTACGTATGGCAAGTTCACCAACCAGGACCGTTCTTTTCATTTTCGCCTGCGGGTGTGGAAGGAAGGTTGGTGGAAATCATGGACACCTCAAGTGGTGATAGGGGCCAATGACGCGATAGGTGATTCGGCGAATGGCGGTTCCTTATCCAATCAGCAGGAACAAGACTATGGTAATGGCTTTTGGAATCGTTATTATCTGGCAATAACCAAACATGTCTATTTTGATAATATAGGTACGTTAGGTGCGCACATTTCGTGGATATATAGTAACCGTTTCGATGATAAATTGAATAATCCTGCTATGGGTGCGAACTTCCGATTTCATTTGAAAGAAAATGGCTCATGGGCACGAAAAGCTGTTAATGGAGTCAATTTAATGGCTGAGGTCGTTCCCGGTTATACAGACGTGAAAGAGAACTTGACATTCAATCCCAATGGTCCGAAATATCAAGTGAATGTAGGTATGGAATACAGCTTTTGGAAAGACTACATTAATGCCATAGTAGAACTGAATCGCTGCAAATACTTCTCTGGCGGTATCGTGTTCAAAGTACACCTGAAATAAACACGTAATAATATGTTACATAAAATTCAACTTTTCTTTTTGTTCTCTTTTCTTTTTATTTCTTTTTTATCAGCGCAAGATAATGAAACATTTGCCGGTATGGCTTGCAAGTTTATTAGCCACAACCGTGCTGTGCTTCATTGTGAGTTGCAACAAAAACAAACTCTTGTCATTCAGACTTCGGATGGTAAGGAACTGAAACTGTTGTGTCTATGGCTTCCACAAACGCGCGAAGAAGAATGCCGATTGGATGACGCTGCTGTTTCTTTAAGACAAAAGGTGGATAAAGTACTGATAGGTTATGGGCAAACAGCCGGAAATCCTCTGTTCTGCTATTACCTGCCGACAAAGAAAATAGGGACAATAGTAAAAATAGATAAACTGAAGAAATACCGGATTCCTCTGTCGCTATGCGATTATCGGTTTTAATAAAAAGAACTTTCAACTTGCTACAACAGGCAATCTGAAGATAATTCGTCCGCAACCTTTGCCTGATTGGAATTGTTTATATAACTTTGTAACAAGCAATGTTGCTGTATAAACGTGAAATGAAGCAATGGAAGAGATAAAGCAAGTGCCCTACGGTGTGTCCGACTTTGTGACGGTGAGAGAAAGGAATCTGTATTATGTAGACAAGACGATGTATTTGTCTTTGCTGGAGCAGCAGCCGGACAACCTGTTTTATATCCGTCCTCGTCGGTTCGGCAAGAGCTTGTTCATCAGTATGCTGCAAGCTTACTATGACAAGGCAATGACAGACCGTTTCGACTCCCTGTTCGGTGGGCTTTGGGTTCATGAACATCCCACATCGCTCCGGGGACGGTATCAGATGCTTTATCTGGACTTTTCACGGGTGGGAGGAGACATTGAACAGCTTTCGGCTCGTTTTAATGATTATTGCAGTTTGATGCTGGACGACTTCATGCACACTTATCGGGATGACTATCCTGAGGAAACAGTGAAAGCGTTCTTCGAGACCCGGCAGATGGCCGACAAACTGGACCTGATACGCAACAGTGCAGTAAGGCTGCGCATTCCTCTTTATCTCATCATTGACGAATACGACAACTTTACCAACATCGTGCTTAACGAGAAAGGCGAGGAGGTTTACCATGCCATCACCCATGCCAGCGGCTTCTACCGCGATGTGTTCAAGAAGTTCAAGGGCATGTTCGAGCGTATCTTCATGACAGGCGTAAGTCCCGTGACACTGGACGACCTGACCAGCGGCTTCAATATCGGCTGGCACTTGTCCATGAACCCCAAGTTCGACAAGATGCTGGGCTTCAGCACCGAGGATGTGCGTGCCATGCTCCTTTACTATAAAGAAGTGGGTATGCTGCCTGCTGAAAGTTACGTGGAGGCGATGCTGACGGAAATGAAACCGTGGTATGACAATTATTGTTTTGCCAAGGAGTGCCTGAAGCAGGAAGCCCGTGTGTTCAATTGCGATATGGTACTCTATTACATTCGCCAATACATGGATAGCGGCCATTCGCCCGAGCGTATGGTTGACCCCAATACGAAAACCGATTACAACAAGCTGAAAAAACTGCTTCAACTGGACCGCCTGGACGGTGACCGCCGAGGTGTTATCCGTCGTATTGTTGAAGAGGGGCAGATCATAACCGAAGTGGAAGAGTCCTTCCCTGCCAAAGACCTGACCAATCCTAATATTTTCCCCAGTCTGCTGTTCTATTATGGTATGCTGACTATAAAGGGTACGTATGGTTCGCAGCTGATTCTGTGCATTCCGAACAACAATGTGCGCAAACAATATTATGAATATCTGCTGGAAGGCTATAACGAGTACAGTGGAATACGAATATCTTCCTTATTGACTCTGTTCACCCGGATGTCCTTCGACGGTCAGTGGCGGGAAGCGTTGCAATACATCGCTGATGCTTATAAAAACCTGTCCTCTGTGCGTGACTCCATCGAGGGCGAGCGCAGCATCCAGGGCTTCTTTATGGCTTATCTGAGCCTGAACGATTATTACATCACCGCCCCTGAATTGGAATTGAGCCACGGCTACTGTGATTTCTTCCTGTTGCCCAACCTGACACACTATCAGTCCAAGCACAGCTACATAGTGGAACTGAAATATCTGCCGAAGAAAGATTTCGAGGCAAAGGCTGCGGAGCAATGGCAACAAGCTGTGGAGCAGATAGACAGCTATGCTCGTGCGCCAAGAGTGGAGGCGTTGCGCCAAGGCACGCAGATGCACAAGATTGTGATGCAATTCTCGGGTTGGGATTTGATGCGGATGGAAGAAGTATAGTGAGAAATGCGACAACTGTATATCAGTTAAATAGATTAGATATAATTGGTTAGAAGAACAGTATTTACGATAATACTGTAATCTCTTTCTTTGCGTTTAAGGTCATAATAACGCATCTCTATTGATATTTTAGTTGAAAAAAACTTATGAGAGTGTGTCAAAACTCCGATAGTGCTATTAATTAGCTTGTCATTTTGAGCCAAAGCGAAGAATCTGTATACATCAAGTGATTGCAAACAGATCCTTCACTAGCGTTCCCTTAGGATGACAAAATGATAGACTATTTTAGTTTTGACATGCCCTCTTCCTTTTTTTGTTGTCGGTGGCGACCGGCATCCGCCTATGTATTGCAAAAACAACAGTCTTCGTGACTACCAGCAGGAAATGAAGTCCCGGCTCTTTAAGGAGTGGGAGTTTCATCAGAGTGTCATGGTGCAAATGCCTACAGGCACAGGAAAGACTCATCTGCTGGCGGCGGTGGTGAGGGAATTCCTCCACCGTTCCGGTACCTGTGTCTGGATAGTGGCGCACCGCAGGGAGCTGGTGCAACAGATAGAGGAAACCGTGGTCCGGTATGGAATGGGAAAAGAATCCGGAACGGTGAAGGTGCTGTCCATCCAGTGGCTGTCACGTAACTGGAAGAATATGGAGGAATCCCCCGGACTGATCGTCATTGACGAGGCGCATCATGCACTGGCGGAGACTTACAAAGAACTTTGGAAGAGATATCCGGAAGCGAGGAAACTGGGCATGACCGCCACACCCTGTCGATTGAATGGTAAAGGCTTCACCGATTTGTTTGATACGCTGATTACCTCATGGAGCATTGCGGAATTCATTGGAAAAGGTTGGCTGTCGGCTTTCGATTACGTGTCCATCCGTGCAGACAGCAGGGAGCAGCGGATGATAAATTCATTGAAGAAACGTGGGGCGGACGGAGATTATCAGGTGAAGGAAATGAATGAGGTGCTGAACCGCCAGGTCAGCATCCGGCGGTTGTATGAGAGTGTCGAGAAGTATGCCAACGGAAAAAAAGGAATTGTGTATGCTGTCAGTATAGCTCATGCCCGGCAGATAGCCGCCTGCTACAGTGCGCACGGGGTGGAGGCCGTAGCTATCGACAGCAAGACTCCTGCTTCGGAGCGGAGGGAATTGGTGGAGGGATTCAAGCAGGGACGAATCAGGGTGCTGGTCAATGTGGATATCTTTTCCGAGGGTTTTGACTGTCCCGATGTGGAGTTCGTGCAGCTGGCGCGTCCCACACTTTCCTTGGTAAAATATCTGCAACAGGTGGGACGGGGACTGAGGAAATCTGGTGACAAGGAGTCCTGTATGCTGATAGACAATGTGGGCCTGCACCGGATATTCGGTCTGCCCGTCCGTGACCGGGATTGGGAGGCGATGTTCGAGGGACGGATGATGGGCAACGCCCTGTCCCGGGTAAGAACAGAAAACAGGCTGCCCGTGTCCTGTCCGTCCTCGGAGAATGACAAGCGGGATGAAGAGTTGGAAATCGTGATGACACATGGACAGTTGCTGGAGGTTATCAGGAACCGGAACTCGTTTTATTTAGAAGAGAAACAGGCAGAACAGAGGGCACATTCCGTTCTAAAAGCTTTCCATGACTGGCGTAGCGGACTGTGGGGGCTGAAACGTGGAAACAGAATGACGATGATGCCTCAGTATCGGGAAGTGTTCGATATCTGTGGAAACCGGGCGGCAGTTCGTTTGGAAGATGGCCGGGTGAGCGTTGTGGATGACTCCGGAAAGCCGGAGATAATAATAGACCGCGGCCGGAGGTTGAGGTTTATGAAAGGGGAGCTCCTTGGCGTCACGGGTGATGACGGTACTGATTCTTACATCGACCTGAAAACAAGCCGGACTTACCGGGAGAAGCCGGTCGTGTTTTCTTATGGTGGAGAGGACTATGGCAACGTGGAATTGCTGAAGGTGGGGGAAACCTTCCATAGTCGCACGCGGAAGGCTTATGCCTCTACGCAGGGGTTGCATAAGGATAGTCTTTGTTTTTACGGTTTTTACTTGAAGATTCCCGACTATCGTGTTCCGAAAAACTGCAAGTTGGTGGATTCGGTATGGTCTACGGTCTTTGATGTTTTTACCTGTCTGCTGGAAGGAGATGACGAGGAGGTGTACTGGTGTTGTGGTCACCTGGCGGACCGTAGTATCGTGGTGATGGACGAGAGTGGGAACTATTATCATGCGGAAAAAGGAAAAAAGAAGCGATATATAGCCTGTAATGTACCTAAAACCGGAGAGAAGGATTTTGATTCTGTGGTGCGGAGGCTGAAGGAGGAAGCCGGACGGCGCGCGGAGGAAATCATTCGGCGGCAGCAGCGGAATGCGGAGGAAAAAAGACAACGGAGACTGGAGGAGATAAGGGATGTCCAGCCTTTCCGGATGGGGGTGAAGTGGGGGCTGAAATTGGGTGAACGTATCGTAGTGCCTCCCCATTACCGGAACATTTGTCCACCCGTCGGTGGTTATTGCGCCTTTGAGGAAAATGCATGCCAATGGGGACTGATGGCCCTGGACGGCAAGGTAGTAGTGGAAGCCAGATACCAGAAGGTGGAGATAGAGGGTGACGGAACGGTGAGACTGACTATTATCCCCGGTAAGGTGAAGACGATAAAACTATGAAGAATCCCGAACTATTTTCTTTCTGTCAATAGATTCCTTTCCTTTTGTTTTCTTGCCAATCTTGCCAAGTTGTTTGTTTAGACATGGCTGATTATAAAAAGAGTATTCTTATAGCGAGAATACTCTTTTTTTATGAGGAATAAATAGGGAATATTTATGAAAACATGTAAGAAAAAGGGGCGTGAAAGGAAATAGTTAGTAATAAAATGCTTGCTATCTTATTATATTTGTTACCTTTGTGGGTCTTATAATATGAAAAACAATGAAAATAACAATTCTACAGAGAAATATAGAATGGGCCAATCCTCAGGCCAATGTAGCAAGGGCCGACGAGGCAATAAGCTGTCTGCCGGATTCTGATTTGTTTGTTTTACCCGAAATGTTTTCCACCGGTTTTTGTACGCAACCCGAAGGAATTGCGGAGAGCGCCGACAGCGAAACACTTCACTGGATGAAGCGTAAGGCAGCCGAGCGGAATTGTGCTATTGCAGGCAGTGTAGCGGTATGTGAGAATGGAAATTATTATAATCGTTTTTACTTTGTCCATCCGGATGGAGCCGTGCAGCATTATGATAAGAAGCATCTGTTTATCTTTGGGGGCGAACACAAGCGTTTCACCGCCGGTACGGAGCGTGTGGTGGTGAACTTCCGTGGGGTACGTATCCTGTTGGAAGTATGTTATGACCTTCGCTTCCCTGTTTGGGCACGTAACCTGGGTGATTATGACATGATACTTTATGTGGCAAGCTGGCCTACCCCCCGTGTGGATGCCTGGAGCGCGCTGCTTCGTGCGCGGGCTATTGAAAATCAGTGTTATGTAGCCGGAGTGAACCGCATGGGAGTTGATCCTGCCTGTGAATATTCGGGTGGCAGCGCCATCATCGATCCCTACGGAAAGACGATAGCCGAATGTCCGTGGAGCAGGGAAAGCGCGGTGTCGGCTGATATAGATATGGAGGCATTGCAGGCTTTCCGGAAGAAATTTCCGGTACTGGATGATGCCGACCCCTTTACATTGATATAAAACAATTAATAAAATAATAGATGATGGCTGAAAAGAAATTATTGTTGGGCGATGAGGCAATTGCCCTCGGAGCGATACATGCCGGCATATCGGGTGTATATGCCTATCCGGGTACACCGTCCACTGAAATCACGGAGTTTATCCAGAATAATCCTTTAGCAAAGGAAAGAAAATTGCACAGCACTTGGTGTACCAATGAAAAAACGGCCATGGAGGCTGCATTGGGTATGTCATACGCAGGAAAACGTGCTTTGGTATGTATGAAACATGTAGGTATGAATGTGGCTGCCGATGCGTTTGTCAATTCTGCCATAACCGGCGTGAACGGTGGGCTGGTGGTGCTGGCTGCCGATGATCCTTCCATGCATTCGTCACAGAACGAACAGGATTCACGCTTTTATGGAAAATTTGCTATGATTCCCATGCTGGAACCGTCTTCCCAACAAGAAGCATACGATATGATGGATTACGCATATACACTATCGGAAAAACTGAAGTTGCCGGTGCTGATGCGTGTGGTTACCCGTCTGGCACATTCGCGTGCCGGTGTGGAAGTAGCCGATATCCGTGAGGAAAATCAGTTGAATCCTGATCATGAACGTGCCCACTGGGTATTGCTGCCGGGTAATGCGCGTAAACAATATCTGGATTTAGTGAAAAAGCAGGAAAAACTGGAAGAAGCTTCCTCCAAATCTCCTTATAATTATCTGGAAGGGTTGAATCCCGAATATGATTATGAGTTCGGAGTGATAGCTTGCGGTATCGGTTATAATTATGTGAAAGAGGCAGATACGGATGGTTGCCATATTCCGGTATTGAAAGTTTCGCAGTATCCGTTGCCGGCTGACGAAATCAGGACGATGGCAGACCGTTGCGGATATGTTTTGGTAGTGGAAGATGGCCAGCCGTTTGTGGAAGAGCAGGTAAAAGCGATTCTTTCCTCAGACTATGAGATAAAGGGACGCCTGACCGAAACTTTGCCACGTACCGGTGAACTGACTCCGGATAATGTGGGCGAGGCAATCGGATGGGGAATCAAACGTCCGTTTGGTAAACCTCAGGTGGTGATGCCGCGTCCGCCTGCATTGTGTCAGGGATGTGGTCATCGGGATGTGTATGATGCATTGAACAAGGTGGCTGCGGAATATCCGGATGCACGCATTTTCGGTGATATCGGTTGCTATACATTAGGTGCGTTGCCCCCGTTCCGTGCTATTGACAGTTGTGTGGATATGGGTGCTTCCATAACCATGGCCAAAGGTGCTTCCGATGCGGGAGTATTTCCGGCCATTGCGGTTATCGGTGACTCTACATTCACTCATTCCGGTATGACCGGTCTGCTGGATGCGGTCAATGACCATGCCAATATCACTGTGGTGATTTCGGATAACCTGACTACTGCCATGACCGGTGGACAGGACTCTGCCGGTACGAACAAATTCGAGGCGATCTGCCTGGGATTAGGGGTAGAACCCGAACATGTGCGTGTGGTGGTTCCATTACCAAAGAATATGGAAGAAATCACCCGTACTATTCGTGAGGAAATAGAATATAAAGGGGTGTCTGTCATTATTCCGCGCAGAGAATGTATCCAGACATTGAATCGTAAACTAAGACAGAAAAAAGCAGATAAGGCATGAGAAAAGATATCATACTTTCGGGCGTAGGAGGACAGGGTATCCTGACTATCGCTACTATTATAGGAGAAGCTGCTACGGCAGAAGGCATCAATTTGAAGCAGGCTGAGGTACACGGTATGAGCCAGCGCGGAGGAGATGTACAGTCCAATCTGCGTCTATCCGACGAAACGATTTATTCGGATCTGATCGCTCAGGGTGAGGCGGATCTGATTATTTCCATGGAACCGATGGAGGCGTTGCGTTATCTGCCTTACTTGCAGGAAGAAGGTTGGGTGATTACTTCTGCTAATCCTTTCAAGAACATTCCCGACTATCCTGAAGAAGTGGATCTGATGAGAACTTTGGAAAGTCTTCCGCATGTGGTGAAGTTGGAAATAGAGGATATGGCAAAAGAAAACAGTATGCCTAAATGCGCGAATGTGATTCTGCTGGGCATGGCTGCGAAGTATATTGAGATCGTATCACCGGAACAGTTGCGTGAAAGCATAGGGCGTGTGTTTGCCACAAAAGGTGAGAAGATTGTTGAAATGAATCAGAAGGCTTTTGATATAGGCTTGAATGCGGTAAAGAACTGGTAATGCCATGAAGATATTTAGTGAAGAATTAGTGGAGAAGGCGGTGAAGGAACTGCACATCGCCAATCTTGCACAGGCTACTATCGGTGATGTGCTGCTGGTAGCTCAGTATCTGGAAAAGGAAACGGGGATTCCTTTTATCCGTATGGATCAGGGATCTCCCGGCCTTGCTGCCAATCAGATCGGGATTGAAGCGGAGAAAGTCGCTTTGGACAGGGGAGTCGGATCGCAATATCCGGCTGCCGCAGGAGTGCCCGAGTTGAAAAAGGAGGCTTCCCGTTTTGTAAAAGCTTTCTTGAATCTGGAAATCTCTCCGCGCGCTTGTGTGCCTACCACCGGGTCGGTGGCCGGTTCATTCGGCTCATTCATAGCCTGTACGCAGCGTATTCCGGGGAAAGACAAGGTATTGTTCATTGATCCCGGATTTCCTATTCAGAAATCCCAGCTTCGCATTATCGGTGTGGAGTGGGAAGAATTTGATATCTATCATTATCGTGGACAGGCCTTGCGTGAGAAATTGGAAAGTTTCCTGAGTAAAGGCGATATAGCAGCGATTATCTATTCTAATCCGAATAATCCGGCATGGATTTGTCTGGAAGAGGAGGAGTTGCAGATAATCGGTGAACTGGCAACCCAATACGATGTGATTGTCATGGAAGACCTCGCTTATTTCTGCATGGATTTCCGTCGGGATATGGGACATCCTTTCGAACCGCCCTATCCGCCTACTGTGGCAAGATATACGGATAATTATATCCTGATGCTTTCTTCTTCCAAGATATTCAGTTATGCCGGACAGCGTATGGCATTGACATGTATCAGCGACAAACTGTTCGACCGCCAGTTCCCTGCATTAGCAGAACGGTATAAAGATGCAGGGGTATTCGGTCCTACACTGATTGCTTCCATCCTTTATATGATTACTTCGGGATGTACGGCTTCCACTCAGTATGCATACGCTGAGATGCTCCGTCTGTCTACTGAAGGTAAAATCAATTTTGTGGAAGATACCCGCGAATATGCCCGTCGTGCGGAACGCATGAAGAAAATATTTACCGACAATGGTTTCCACATCGTATATGACTATGATGCTACCCAGGTGGTGGGAGATGGTTTCTTCTTTACCATTGGTTACGGAAATATGACAGGGGGTGAATTGCTCCGGGAGTTATTGTATTATGGAGTAAGCAGCATCTCGCTTTCTACTACCGGTAGCGAGCAGGAAGGTGTCCGCGCCTGTACTTCCAGAATGCGTGAGGAACTTTATCCGGTGATGGAAGAACGCATGAGAGCTTTTCATGAAGATCATTGAAAATAATGTGCTAATAGGATAATGTGCCGATTGTCATATGGTGTGTTTGTGCACCAGTACATTGGCTAATTAGCACATTGAAAAATTATTTATTATGATTTGGAACAAAAATAAAGAGTGCATGAGCCGGGACGAAATGAGCGCTCTGCAGGGAAAACGCCTGAACAAGTTGGTGAACCTGGTTTATCATAATGTCCCTTTTTATCGTAACAAGATGCAGGAGATGGATTTATCTCCGGATGATATTCAAACTATTGAAGACATTGTAAAACTTCCTTTTACTACCAAACAGGATTTACGTGATAATTATCCTTATGGACTTCAGGCTGCTCCTGCTTCGGAAATTGTACGTGTACACGCTTCTTCGGGCACAACCGGGAATCCTACCATTGTGGGATATACACGTCGTGACTTGTCCGTATGGTCCGAAGTAATGTCGCGTTGTCTTTCGGCTTATGGGGTTACTCGTAATGATACTTTTTCTGTCAGTTATGGTTATGGATTATTCACTGGTGGGCTGGGTGCACATTATGGTGTGGAGAATCTGGGGGCGACTGTTATCCCGGCTTCTACCGGAAATACGGAAAAGCATGTTCGTCTGATTCGTGACTTGGGTATAACCGGTATTGCTTGTACTCCTTCTTATGCTCTTTATTTAGCAGAAGTGGTGGAACGTATGGGGCTTACCAAGAAAGATATCGGCCTCCGTATAGGAGCCTTTGGAGCCGAGCCATGGACGGAGAGTATGCGTAAGGAAATAGAAGAGCGGCTGGGCTTGAAAGGCTACAATATTTATGGATTGAGTGAAATTATGGGCCCTGGTGTTTCCTATGAATGCCAGGAACAACATGGTTCGCATATCAATGAGGATCATTTTTATCCTGAAATCATTAACCCTGAAACGCTGGAACGTCTTCCGAATGGAGAAGTGGGAGAATTGGTGTTTACTACTCTGACCAAGGAAGGTATGCCGTTATTGCGCTATCGTACGAAGGACTTGACTTCCCTGATGGAGGGTGAATGTCCGTGTGGAAGAACCAATATTCGTATGTCGGGTATTGTAGGCCGTAGTGACGATATGCTTATTATCCGTGGCATCAATGTATTCCCGTCTCAGGTGGAAAGTGTTATTCTGGATATGCCGCAGTTTGAACCTCAGTATATGCTGGTGGTGGATAGGAAGAATAATCTTGACTCTTTGCAGGTACAAGTGGAAGTCCGCAAAGACTTCTTCTCGGACGATATGGGACGTATGCTGGCAATGAAGAAGGCGCTGAGTGACAAATTGAAGAGCGTTCTTTCTATCAGTGCTGAAGTGAAGCTGATGGAGCCTAACAGTATTGCCCGTAGTGAAGGCAAGAGTAAACGTGTGATAGACAACCGAATTTTAAAATGAAAAAGTACGCAATATGACAATTAAGCAATTATCTGTTTTTCTGGAAAACAAGACCGGAAGGATAAATGACGTAACCAAGACATTGGCAAAGTATGATATCAATATGCATGCGTTCAGCATGGCGGAATCTACTGATTTTGGTATTCTTCGTTTGATTGTATCGGATGTGGAAAAAGCGGTGGAAGTACTTCGTGCCGAGAATTTTGCCGTGATGCTGACCGATGTGGTATGTATCAGTTGCCCGAATGTGGCTGGTTCTTTGGCTAAAGTTTTGGACTATCTGGCAGCAGAGAATATCTTTATTGAATATATGTATGCTTTTGCTCAGGGAGATACGGCACATGTGGTTATCCGTCCGTCTAATGTGGATCGATGCATGGAAATCTTGAACAAACTCAATTGTAATGTTTTGACTAAAAATAGTTTGTGATTTCTTTGACATATTCATTCATTTTGTAGTAATGGAAATCCGGATAAGTATTAAAAAATAGTTTATCAGAATCTTTTTTAAAGTTAGAAAGCCGCCTCCTCTGAAGCGGCTTTCTGCTTTTCTATTAGAACAAACTCCAAGCAACTGTCAGTCCGGCCATTACAATGGCAACCATACTCATCAGTTTAATCAAAATGTTCAAACTGGGACCGGATGTATCTTTAAACGGGTCACCTACCGTGTCACCGGTAACCGTTGCTTTGTGAACTTCACTTCCTTTACCGCCGAAATTGCCTTCTTCTACATATTTCTTGGCGTTATCCCATGCGCCTCCTGCATTGGCCATGAAAATGGCAAGCACGAAACCGGAGGACAACCCACCAATCAGCAGACCGATGACTCCGGGAACTCCAAACACTAATCCTGTAGCAACCGGAGCGATGATAGCCAAAAGAGACGGGAATACCATTTCACGTTGTGCTCCTTTGGTGGAGATTTGTACACAACGGGCATAGTCGGGTTCGGCTTCTCCAGTCAGAATTCCTTTTATTTCACGGAACTGGCGGCGTACTTCCTCTACCATGTGGGCTGCTGCACGCCCCACTGCATTCATGGTCAGACCGCAGAACAGGAATGCCATCATACTGCCCAAAAACATGCCGCTTAGCACTTTAGGGTTCATCAGGGTTACATCGTAATAAAGCATGTAGTCAGTGAAACTGGCGTTATGAACATCTACGGTAATGCCGTTTGGTAATTCCAGAATGGTCTGCCCCAACCGGGTTAATCCGATACGGATTTCTTCTACATAGGATGCTAACAGAGCCAATCCGGTCAGAGCAGCAGAGCCGATAGCAAAGCCTTTGCCGGTGGCAGCAGTTGTGTTACCCAACGAGTCGAGTGCGTCAGTGCGCCTGCGTACTTCTTTACCTAATCCGCTCATTTCGGCATTACCGCCGGCATTGTCTGCAATTGGTCCGTAAGCATCGGTAGCCAAGGTAATTCCCAATGTTGAGAGCATACCTACGGCAGCAATACCAATACCGTAAAGCCCCATGGAAATATTGGCGAAATCAAACCCGGAAGCAAGCCAATAGGATAAGATGATGCCTACTACTACTGCCAGTACCGGGATAGTGGTGGAAACCATACCTAGTCCGATACCGGAAATGATAACGGTAGCCGGACCTGTCTTTCCACTTTCGGCCAATCGTTGTGTAGGTTTATAAGATTGAGAAGTATAGTATTCGGTAGAGCGACCGATAACGATCCCTACTATTAATCCCACTACCACAGCAAAAGAGATGTTTACCCAGTTTTCCAGTCCCAAGGCCCAAAGGATAAGGAAAGTGGCAACAACAATCAGCACAGAACTTAAGTTGGTTCCTGTAGCTAATGAACCGAGTAGCTCTTTCATTCCTGCATCTTCTTTGGTACGGACAGCGAAAATACCGATGATGGAGAGTAAAATACCTACAGCTGCAATCAGCATAGGCGCAATGACCGCTTTAAACTGCATTACAGTATCATCCGAACCAATGAAGGCAGCTGCGCCCAAAGCGGCGGTAGCCAGGATAGAACCGCAATAAGACTCGTAGAGGTCGGCGCCCATTCCGGCTACGTCACCTACATTGTCACCCACATTATCGGCAATGGTAGCAGGATTACGGGGATCATCTTCCGGAATTCCGGCTTCCACTTTACCTACCAGGTCAGCACCCACATCGGCTGCCTTGGTATAGATTCCACCTCCTACACGGGCGAAAAGTGCTTGCGTGCTGGCTCCCATCCCAAAAGTAAGCATGGTAGTGGTGATGACACATAATTTGGCGGAAGGATTCAAGGTATCTGGCGGAATACAATAATCCAATAATATATACCAGAAGGAAATATCGAGCAGTCCCAACCCAACAACAACCAATCCCATAACAGCTCCGCTACGGAAAGCCACGCGCAGTCCTTTGTTCAGAGAGTGCTGGGCTGCATTGGCGGTACGTGCTGAAGCATAGGTAGCCGTTTTCATTCCCAAAAAACCGGAAAGTCCCGAGAAGAAACCGCCGGTAAGAAAAGCAATGGGCACCCACGGATTTTGTAAGTTGAAGCCGTATGCCATGATAGAAAACAGAATAACTAATCCCAGAAATACCAGCCCTACCACTTTGTATTGTTGTTTCAGATAGGACATGGCGCCCTGGCGCACATAAGAAGCGATTTTTTCCATTGTCGGAGTTCCTTCGCTTTCAAGCATCATTTGTTTGTAGAAATACCATGCGAGTGCCAATGCCAAGAGGGAGGCAATGGGCACAATCCAGAAGAGATACGTTTCCATACGCAGTATTGATTTAAAAGTTGGTTTTGCCCAAAGATAGAAAAAATAAATGATATTCAATAGGATAGGCAATATTTTTATCAATTAATATTTGCGGTACTTTTCTAATTAAGTTTAGGGGAAAATAAATATCAATATCTGTACCTTGGAACACATAGACCTGTTTCTGTGTTTCATCAAAACACGATGAAAGATAAATAAGACTTTAAAAAACGGTTTCACCACAGATTGCACATGATCTGTGGTGAATTTGATACATTACCCTTTTATTTGCCATACAGCTTGTCTATCAAATCAGCGCGTCCTATTTTGCGCAATTCGTTGATGATGGCACGCCGTTCTTCGGGTTTATACCAAAAAAAGAACATCCGTTGAGCCAGTTTCTCTTTTTGTGATTTGGCAGAGAAAACCGGTTGTAACGTATATGGATGATAACCTGTGTACCAGGCTTCAGTAGCTACAGTCATTGGGGTAGGGGTGAAATCCTGCACCTGTTCCAGATGGAAATCCAATTTCTTGGTGATCACTGCCAGTTCTGCCATATCTTCTTCCGTACATCCTGGATGGCTGCTTATAAAATAAGGTATAATCTGCTGTCGCATATTCAATTCCTTATTTATTTTGTCGAAAGTCTTTTTGAAGTCATAAAATTGCGAAAACGAAGGTTTCCTCATGATTTGCAGCACTGGGTCGCTGGTGTGTTCCGGAGCCACTTTCAAACGCCCGCTGACATGATTGGCTATCAGTTCGCGGGTATATTCAGCTGTACTGCGGTTTACTGCCGGATCCTTACTCTGATATTGTAACAGGTCATAGCGTACACCGCTTCCGATAAAGCTTTTCTTGATACCGGGAAGTGCGTCTACCGAATGGTAAATATCCAATAAAGGACGGTGATCCGTGTTCAAATTGGGACATACTTTGGGATGGATACATGACGGGCGTTTGCAGCGGCGGCATATTTTTTCTTCTTTACCGCGCATAGCGTACATGTTGGCGCTAGGCCCTCCCAAGTCGCTCAGATAGCCTTTGAAGTCTGGCATTTCTGTTATGGCTTTCACCTCTTTCAAGATACTTTCCTTGCTTCGGCTTACAATGAATTTTCCCTGATGGGCGGAAATGGTACAGAAGGCACATCCTCCAAAACAACCACGGTGCAGATTAACTGAGAATTTAATCATATCAAACGCCGGGATACGTTTTCCTTTATACTTGGGATGAGGCATACGCGTATACGGCAAATCAAAAGAACGATCCAGCTCTCCTTGTGTCATTGGAGGATAAGGCGGATTGACTACTACCGTTTTGTTACCTACATCTTGCAAGATGCGGGAGGCTTCGTATTTATTGCTTTCCTCTTCAATGAAGCGGAAGTTTTCGGCTTGTTTCTTTTTATCTTTCAGGCATGTTTCATGAGAATGGAGCACGATATCGGGCTTTTCCTGAGTGTCATCAGACGGACGCATGGGTTCGCCCTTACGGGTTATGTAGGCTGTTTGCAAAATATCATGTGGAACCGGAAGACTTTCTGCAGGAGCAGATTCATGGGGCTGTCCGATGGCGTCCGCCAATGTCTTCATTCTCTTGCAAAGTTCCGTAATCGGCTTCTCGCCCATTCCATAGATCAATAAATCGGCTCCTGAATCTATCAGGATTGATTTACGCAGACAGTCTTGCCAATAGTCGTAATGACTGACACGACGCAAAGATGCCTCTATACCTCCCAAAATGACAGGTACATCGGGATAGATCTTTTTTAAAATCTGTGTATAAACGATGCTGGGGTATTCGGGACGCATGTCGTGGCGGCCGTCGGGAGTATAAGCATCCTCGCTGCGCAAACGCTTGTTGGCAGTGTATTTGTTTACCATGCTGTCCATGCATCCGGCGGACACACCGAAAAAGAGGCGTGGACGTCCCAGCTTCTTAAAGTCGCGCAGGTCGTCACGCCAGTTAGGTTGAGGCACAATAGCTACTTTTAAGCCTTGTGCCTCTAATAATCTTCCAATCACTGCCGGACCGAATGAAGGATGATCTACATAGGCGTCACCGCTGAACAAGATAACGTCCAGTTCTTTCCACCCACGCATTTCCACTTCTTTCTTGGTTGTCGGCAACCAGTCTGTAAGTTTGTATTCTTTCAATGATACGTATTGTTTTTTATTTTGCTACAGAGATAAGTTAGTTATATCTCTTCTTCATCCTTATTTTTCTCCTTCTCCCATTGGATATAAAGCAGAATAAGTTGATGAAGTCCGAAAGCTTTCATGTTATTATGATAAATTACATCAATGCAAAGGTCAAGCAGTTCTTTATTATTTCCTTCCTCACTGGTTATCAGTGAGCGGATATTCAGCTTCAGTTTGTCCAGTACCGACTCGTCCACGATACCGTTACTATCTATTAGATGTTGAAATAAAGCATATTTCTCAATAGTTTGCAGGTTCTCTTCTGAGATTTCCATGCTACGTGTGCCAGAGGCGTTAGTCTGTATAGTGTACATAGTCGTTTAATTTTAATGGTTTATACGGACAAAGTTAGGCGTTTTTATGAAATAACCTCTTATTTGTTCTTTTATTTTCGTTTAAAAATATCACTTGCTGCCGAAGAAGCCCAGAATAGCACTCATTACCCGTGCTCTTTCCTTCACTCCTTGAATGCTTTCAAAAGGGAAGCCTAGAACGAAGGTACGATAAGTACCTTTGTAGGCAATGCCAGCACTGTAATTTCCCGGATTGTAAACGAAAGTAGAGTAAGCCGGAGCCACCGGAGTCAGACAGTCGGGAGCGGGTACGGCATAGGTTTGTTCATTGATGGTGCGGGGGATATTGAAACGGGTGCCGGCTCCGTATATTTCTCCCGAAGTGGAGTTGAGCATACTGCCTCCGAAACTATATTTTAATATGTTTTCGGTGAAGTTCAGTGCTGTGGGACTGTTCATGTTACTTCCTATATATGAACCGCTGAGTATCAGGTTGCCGCCTTTTTGGCAGTAGGAGGTGATCAGCTGCTGTAGGGTGTTGGAGAAGGGACGTCTGTCGGCTCCGAATATCAGGTCTGCAATGGGGTAATCTGCCAGCCGGACAAAACCATTTTCAACGGCTTCATCACTACACGACACAAAAGAGTACCCTCCGGTTGCCTGGATAGCTTTACCATGAATGAACGGATAGTCGAAAGTATTTCCGGCTATCAACCTTCCTTCCAGCTCGCTGCCGCTATACCCCAGCCCGTCTTTGGTTTCCCGCCCTATGCGGCTACGGTCGAAGCTTTGTTGCGTTCCGCAGAAGGCGGGCGTATTTATATAAGGTATCCCCGGATCCGTATTCAAATCAAAGCCTTGCAAGAAAGGAGATTCTACGGTAGCAGGTCCGCTCAGACGGTCGAATCCATTGACTATCAAGATTGTTCCTTTGCTTTTCTTTGCCTGATAGGCTGACAGGATTTCGGAAGGAAAACTTTCTCCCCCCTTGTTGACTGCGGTAACTTTAAAACTATATACCAGTCCCGGTTCGGCTTCGAAGATATATTCAGTACCGCGTACTAACGTTCCATTATCAAATCCACCATGTCCCAGGCGGGTGTAGACGATGTATTGTTGTGCTTTGGCAGTCGGTTCCAACGGATCGTCTACCGCTTGCCAAGTTAGTCGGAAGGTGTTTTTTCTGCTTCCGGGATGAATGGCAAAATTACTTACCGGTAAAGGTTGGACTACATAATCCGTTCCATGCATGGTACTCAGATATTTTAGTACAGATTTGTAAACAGAACGCCCTACGGTAAACTTGAAACGCGGATCGTGTCCTAGTTTCAAATCGGCAAAGTTCTGATGGGAGAGGAGTTCCAGAATCATCGAGGGAACGGCAGGCAGACGAGTTTCGCTGTAATTGCGGTTCCACAGGCTGCGACGTTGCCACCGGATACCGAATTGGGCGGAGATATCCCGTTGCAGGCCGGTCAAGACCATATCTGCCAAATCACGGGAAGCATAACGGGAGATGCCGGCATTCAGTTCACCGTTATTATAATCGGTGGTATAAATACCCAGCGTGCCTACTAAATCATCTTCTTTGGAAAAACCTGCATCGCTGTGCACTCCCAAGGTCATTTCAAAAGGAACGCCCAATCCCTTCTCCTTTGGATTGTACACAGAATTTCCGCTGAGATAATTGATTATCCGGCTGCGGGCGTTTATATCGTCGGTATAGTCATTCTTACCTTCACTGGGACTGTAAACCGGATAGGGAAAGCCCGACCATTGTGCGGCGTAGCGTGCCCCTTCCAGGTAGCGGGGCAGGCCGCTGGTTTTTCCACCGCGCGATATGTTTCCCATTCCTCCGCCAAAACGGACAGCATCGGCGCATACCACTCCTTTTTGTCTACTCTCATTACTTAATACCACCATGCCGTAATCGTTGGTCCCTTTATCAAACTCGAAAGTGCCCAGATAAACCCAGGTGCCTCCCCCTATTTGTTGATTGACTAGAAATTCAGTGACACCCCCTTTATGGAAAACCAGATATTTGGCGTTACTCACACTTCCGGGTAAAGTCTGATAAGTCACATAGACGGCATATTTTCCTGTTTCGGGAATACGGGGAATCCATTGTGCAAAGGCTTTTTCCGGTTTTTTCTCGGTGGAGGCAAAGCGGGCTGTACCTTCTTCAAAAGGATTTTGTCCGTCCCTGTAAATCAACCGTTTTTGAGCGAATGCCGGGGTGGGGGCTGTTTTCCATTTACCTTTCCGGCTTTTTATCTCCTGATAGATGCAACCTTGGGGATGAATGTCATTATCCACAATCACTTCATTGCGCTGCCAGTCACGTTCACGGGGAGTATACACTATGGCTCCTGCATTTTCCAGCATGGGTATAATATAAGGTATGACGAATGATTGGGTGAACAAATCCTCTGTGGTACAGAACAAGCGTGGACGTTGCCATTCCCAACATCCTTTGTCATTCTTATAATATTTTCCGTGGCTTTGCCAAAGGGCGATGTGTCTGCCTTCCAATCCTTTGCTGGCAGTAAAGGGGCGGGAATTATTTTTTACCCATGGATTACCTTTATAATCTGTCCGTTGCCATAAGCGGCTTTTGTCCTGTTTCTTTCTCAGATAGTTGGGAACCAGGTCTTCGATGGATTTTCCATCGGCATAAATGGTTATATCGTAATAATTTACAGGGCCGGGTAAGCTTTGTTTGAGTAACCGGTAGATGGCTTCCGTGTTTTCGGGTGTGAACGGTTGGTAGCCGAAGCTGGAACTGGCATATACGTCCAGTTTCTTTTGGTTATGATTGACTTCATAACGGTCTAATTTGCACTTGCCTATGTTGGCGTAAGATGTTTCATATTGGGTGAAGAAATCTTTTAGACGTTGTTCCACATTAGCGTCTAACCCTTGTGCCAAAGTGTGCGATATTCCTACCATCACCAGCAGGAAGGACAAAAATATCTTTTTCATGTTGTTTTCTTCTTTATTTATGGTTGCGAAGTTAGGAATTTTTGTTAGTTTTGTCATTCTAACTAACCTATAATGAACCTAAATGAAACGAATTATCTTTAATTTCTGCTTCGTATGGCTCGCTGTTTCCACTTTTGCCGGAAGTAAAGTAGTCGAAATGCGAAATTATGGTCTGGTACCGGACACACACGAGAATCTTTCAGCTAAATTGCAGAAGGCGTTACAAGACATCAAGACTCAAGTCGCTTCCGGCGATAAGGTCACCCTGCTTTTTGAATCCGGACGTTACGATTTCCACCCTGAAGGGGCGGCTGTCCGTGAGTATTATATTTCCAACCATGACCAGGATAATCCGAAAACGGTAGGTTTTCCTCTGGAGGATTGGAAGGGGCTGACCGTGGACGGACAAGGTGCCGATTTTATCTTTCATGGCCGTATGCTTCCACTTTCTCTGCTTCGTTCAGAGGATTGTACTTTACGTAATTTCAGCATAGATTTTGAAACTCCCCACATTACTCAGGTCAAGGTGTTGAAAAGTGGAGAGGAAGGAATTACTTTTGAACCTGCCGCATGGGTGAAATGCCGCATCAATGAGAAAGGCTTCTTTGAATCATACGGCGAAGGCTGGTCCAGTGCTCCCCAGGGAGGGATTGCTTTTGAAGAAAAGACAAAGCGTCTGGTATACCGCACTAGTGACTTATGGTGTCCTATGGAAGGGGTGAAAGAAGTTTCTCCACGTGTCTACCATGCTCCTCAGTGGAAAGACGCCCGGTTGATACCGGGGACAGTGGTTGCACTTCGTACTTATTATCGTCCTGCTCCGGGTATATTCTTGTCCGGTGACAAAAATACTTGTTTGCAGAATGTGAAAGTGCATTATGCAGAAGGTATGGGATTATTGGCTCAGTTATGTGAAAATATCACGTTGGATGAATTCAGCGTTTGTCTTCGTGGCGATAAGGATCCTCGTTATTTTACCACGCAGGCGGATGCTACTCATTTCTCCAGTTGCAGAGGCAAGATTGATTCCCGCAACGGGCTGTATGAAGGAATGATGGATGATGCGATTAATGTACACGGCACTTATTTGAAAATCAAGCAACGCCTTGATGACCATACAGTGATTGCTCAATACATGCATCCGCAAGCATACGGGTTCGAGTGGGGAGTGAACGGAGATGAGGTGCAATTTGTACGTTCCGTCACCATGGAACTGGCCGGTGGAAAAAACCGGGTGAAAGAAATCCTGCCTAACAATAAAGATACGGTGAAAGGTGCGAAAGAATACCGCATTATTTTTACGGAACCTTTGGATGCGGAGATTACGGATAAAGAAGGCTTTGGTATTGAAAACCTGTCTTGGTGTCCGGAAGTTTATTTTGCGGATAATGTCATTCGTAATAATCGCGCACGGGGTACTTTATTCAGCACTCCTTTGAAAACGGTAGTAGAGCGTAACCTGTTTGACCATACTTCGGGGACGGCTATTTTGCTTTGTGGTGATTGCAATGGTTGGTTTGAAACGGGAGCTTGCCGGAACGTGCTGATTCGTAACAATCGTTTTATCAATGCATTGACTAATATGTTCCAATTTACGGAAGCTGTTATCTCTATTTATCCTGAGATTCCCGATTTGGAGCATCAGAAGAAATATTTCCATGGTGGAAAAGGAGAAAAAGGAGTGGTGATTGAAGACAACTATTTTGAAACCTTTGACCGCCCCGTTCTTTTTGCAAAATCCATTGACGGATTGGTCTTTAAAAACAATGTGATCCGCCAGAATACAGATTATCCGGCTTTCCATCATAATACGACTCGTTTCCGCTTGCTTCACACCCGGAATGTGAAGATAGAGAAGAATAATTTTGAGGATGGGGATGAGAGCGTGGTAAGAGAATAGATACAATGACACTGATTATGCGGATTTTGTTTTAATCCGTATAATCAGTGTTCCCTTATTTAAAAAGAATTATAACAGACGGGGATTATTCTACTTTCCCGATGCTGAAATTTTCAGGATATTTGCCTTTGAAATTCTTGTAATACAACTTGATCTCACGCATATCCTTGTCCAAATCACCGCTGGGATGTATCACCTTTTCGGCTGTAATGCACTTTTTTGCGTAATCGATGGCTACCAGAATAATAGGCAGACCGGCCCCTTGTGCAATATAATAGAATCCTTTTTTCCAGTTGGGATTGGCTTTGCGTGTCCCTTCCGGAGTGATAGCCAGATGGAATTTTTGACTCGATTTGGCAATCTTGATCATCTGGTCCACCAATGAAGTCTTGCGGCTACGGTCTACGGGAATCCCTCCCATCCAGCGGAAAATAGGACCTAGAGGCCAGAAGAACCAGTCCTTTTTCATCATAAAACCAGTTTCGCGGCCTATAGCTCCCATAAACAGTTTGCCTATGAATAAGTCCCAATTGGTGGTATGTGGGGCGGCACAGATAATATATTTATCATAATCGGGAGCAGACACCTTGGTCTTCCATCCCAATAGTTTGTAGTAGATAAAACTACAAATAGCTTTTTTCATTCCTTAAATCTTATGCTTTTGTAGCTTTAGCCAGTTCGTCTGCAACCACTTTGATTTCTTTGTTCAGATCTTCGTTCAATTTCTTGTAGAATCCTTTTACGTTACCCGGCTCGGTGTGGCTGATGCGTATAATCAGTTTGATCACATTGTGTACAGAGTTGCAAACCACTTCACGGTTAACACCTTCCATCAAACTGACTAAAAACAAATCACTTGCTATATTGGTTATTTTCTTCTTTAAATTTCTTCTACTTGCCATAAATGTAATGTTTTAAGTTAATACATAATTCTAAATTCGCGGTAAAGGTAGCATTTTTATTTGTATACGTTTTCATATTTGCGAAAAAAGAACGAAATTTGCACGAGAATACTAAATGAAATTATACACCTTTAAATAGAATAATAGAATATGACTAAAAGTGCATTACAAATTGCCAGAGCTGCTTATCAGCCCAAACTTCCTAAAGCGTTGAAAGGCGCTGTAAAAGTAAAGGAAGGCGAACCTACACAGTCTGTTGCTGACCAGGAAGCCATCAAAGCCTTGTTCCCTAACACTTACGGTATGCCGTTGATTCAGTTCGTTGAAGGCGAAGCTGTCAATATGCCTGCTATCAATGTAGGTGTCATTTTGTCTGGTGGACAGGCTCCCGGCGGACACAATGTTATTTCCGGTTTGTTCGATGGTATCAAAGCATTGAACAAAGACAGCAAACTGTATGGTTTCATTCTGGGCCCCGGTGGTTTGGTAGACCATAATTATATGGAACTGACTTCTGATATTATCGACGAATACCGTAATACCGGTGGTTTCGATATCATCGGTTCGGGACGTACCAAACTGGAAAAGGAAGAACAATTTGATAAAGGTCTGGAAATCATCAAGGAATTAGGCATCAAGGCATTGGTAATCATCGGTGGTGACGACTCAAACACGAACGCTTGTGTATTGGCAGAATACTATGCTGCGAAGAACTGCGGTGTTCAGGTAATCGGTTGTCCGAAGACTATCGACGGTGACTTGAAGAACGAGATGATTGAAACTTCTTTCGGTTTTGATACGGCTTGTAAAACTTACTCTGAAGTAATCGGAAACATTCAGCGTGACTGTAACTCTGCCCGCAAATACTGGCACTTTATCAAGCTGATGGGACGTTCGGCTTCTCATATCGCTTTGGAATGTGCTTTGCAGGTTCAACCTAACGTATGTATCGTTTCAGAAGAAGTGGAAGAGAAGAACATGTCATTGGATGATGTGGTTACTTACATTGCTCAGGTAGTGGCTAACCGCGCTGCACAAGGTAATAACTTCGGTACAGTGTTGATACCTGAAGGTTTGATTGAATTCATTCCCGCAATGAAGAGATTGATCGCTGAATTGAATGACTTCCTGGCTGCTAACGCATCAGAGTTCGCATTGATCAAGAAATCTCACCAACGTGAATATATCATCTCCAAGCTTTCTAAGGAAAACTCGGAAATCTATGCTTCTCTGCCCGAAGGCGTTGCACGTCAGCTTACTTTGGACCGTGACCCGCACGGAAACGTACAGGTATCATTGATTGAAACAGAAAAGCTGTTGTCTGATATGGTAGCCGTTAAATTGGCTCAGTGGAAGGAAGAAGGCAAGTATGTAGGTAAATTTGCCGCTCAGCATCACTTCTTCGGTTACGAAGGACGTTGCGCTGCTCCGTCAAACTTCGATGCTGACTATTGCTACTCGTTGGGTTACACCGCTTCTATGTTGATTGCCAACGGTAAGACCGGCTATATGTCTTCTGTACGTAACACTACTGCTCCTGCCGAAGAATGGATTGCAGGTGGTGTGCCTATCACAATGATGATGAACATGGAACGTCGTCACGGTGAAATGAAACCGGTTATCCAGAAAGCGTTGGTAAAATTGGATGGTGCTCCTTTCAAGGCGTTTGCCGCACAGCGTGAACGTTGGGCTATTGAAACAGACTATGTATATCCGGGTCCTATCCAGTACTTCGGTCCTACAGAAGTTTGTGACCAGGCAACCAAGACATTGCAGTTGGAACAAGGAAAATAATTCTTTCTTATTTCTATAAAGCATAAAGGAAACCCATCGGGGCTGATTGTAAAACCATTCTCCCGATGGGTTTTATTACATAGTATGTGGGAATAGGTAAAGGTAAAAACAGCTAAATAGGATAAAATGGTAAGAGCGAAAAGCACACGTCCTGCTCCCGTTAAAAAGAAGGCAGCCGCGAAACCTGTCCGTCGGGCTACACAGCGGAAGGCGAAAAAGAAACCACAAAGACAGATGCCGTCATGGCTTCGGTATGTCATTGCGGGGCTTATTGCTTTTTTATTCCTTGCCGCTTTCTTTTATTTCTTTATCCGTCCTTACTCTTATCGCTGGAAGCCTTGCTATGGCTTTAAAGCATACGGTGTATGTATGCCTTCGGGTTTTCAGGTGCATGGCATTGATGTTTCCCATTATCAAGGAAACATAGACTGGAAAATGCTGACTCAGACCCGACAGGGGAAATTTCCTATTCATTTTGTCTTTATGAAAGCTTCGGAAGGAGGAGATTATGGGGACAAGGCTTTTATCACCAATTTTGATTCGGCGAAAACACATGGGTTTATCCGTGGGGCTTATCATTTTTACAATCCGAAAACAGATCCCATCCGTCAGGCCGATTTCTTTATTAATTCCGTAAAGCTGGATTCAGGTGACCTTCCTCCCGTACTCGATATCGAGAAGAGAGGCAAGGACGAAAATCAGCTCCGTCGTGACCTTAAACTGTGGCTTGACAAAATAGAACAGCACTACAAAGTGAAGCCTATTCTTTATACTTCTTATAAGTTTAAAACTCGTTATCTGAATGATTCGGTCTTCAATTCTTATCCTTACTGGATAGCCCATTATTATGTAGACTCGGTGGAATACAGGGGAGAATGGAAATTCTGGCAGCATACGGATGTGGGTACGTTGCCGGGCATTCGTGAGAAGGTGGACTTGAATATTTTCAACGGTTCGTTGGAGGAATTGCAACTAATGACTATAAAGAAATAAAGGATACTGTGCCTGCGGTTTCGAAAACTTTCTCTATATTTGCTTTATGAACTTACTGCTCAATATTATTTGGCTGATTTGCGGCGGATTTCTGATCTGCGTGGAATATATTGTTTCCAGCCTGTTGCTGATGATCACTATCGTCGGCATTCCTTTCGGTTTCCAAACTTTGAAGTTGTCTATGCTGGCTCTTTGCCCTTTTGGGCGGGAAATACGCAGTTGTCCCGGTGATGGCGGATGTCTTAGTGTGTTGATGAATATCATCTGGATACTTGTAGGTGGAATCTGGATCAGCCTCTCTCATTTGGCATTCGGGGTGTTGCTTTGCATCACTGTTATCGGTATTCCATTCGGACTGCAACATTTCAAGCTGGCGGGCTTGGCACTTACTCCTTTCGGAAAGGAGATTGTATAAATATTGTATACCGATATGATCGTGTTGTCACTTTGGATAAAATGCAGTGTCTTATGTGCGTTTGTCACCGCTTGATACCGTTTCTAATTTTCAGGTAAGAAGAACAAAAGGACAAAAGAGAGAAAATCCGTTCTTTTGTCCTCGAATAAATCAATGCAAATCCTGCGTGATTGGTGGTAATCCTGTCTTTATCAAGTCCTTTTCATACTTAAAAATGGTATTATTTCATGATGAACTTCACAGCTGCCCAGTTGTTCTTTTCCCGATGGTGTACGAACTCCATTCCCAGACTTTCCGCTTTTTCGCGGATAAAAGGAATATCCTGCATATAAAATCCACTCATAAATATTTCTGAACCCGGATGCATACAGGCGGCATAATGAGGCAGGTCTGCCAGAAGAATATTCCGGTTGATATTGGCAATAATTACATCAAACGGCTTGCGGCCTTTCAACAAGTTGGCATCCCCCAGTTCCACTGTAATGTTATGGATATGGTTCAGTGCAATGTTGTCTTTTGAATTATTGACGCACCAGTCGTCAATGTCGATGGCTGTCACAGGATTGGCTCCGCGCATGGAGGCAAGGATGGCAAGAATAGAAGTGCCGCATCCCATATCCAAGACTGATTTTCCTTTCAGATCAGCTTCTAACAGCTCGCTGATTATAGAGCTGGTCGTTTCATGGTGCCCTGTGCCGAAAGCCATTTGCGGGTTAATCAGAATTTCATACTCAGTCTTCGGGGTGTCTTTATGGAACGTGCTGTGAATGCAGCAACGGTCACCGATGACGATGGGTTGAAAGAAGTTCTTCTCCCATTCCTCGTTCCAATTCTTGTCTTCGGCTTCTTTAATGGTATATGTCACAGTAGTGTCGGGCAGGGGGAAGCTCGCAATCATTTCTTTTAATGCTTCCTCATCGAACAAAGTCTGCTGGATATAAGCCTGTACTCCTGCTTCACATTCTACAAAACTTTCAAATCCTATTTCTCCGGCCAGTGCAGATACTACATCATTCACTGTTTCATTACAGGGATGTGTTGTAAAGGTTACTTCTAAATATTTCATACGCTTTCGTTTATTCTATCACTTTACGGAGCAATGCCTCCATCTCATTTTTGAAAATACCCGCTTCATGTACTTTCACACCGTCCACATAAAACGTGGGAACGTAATAATAGTCGTATTGGTCGGCTATATCAGGATGTTGGGTTTCTTCTATCATTTCTATTTCTATAGGTTGGAATTCAGGGTGTTCTTCTTTTAGTTCTTCAATATAGCGCAGTGCTTTTTTGCAGAACGGGCATCTTTCCTGATAAAATAATTTCACTGGTTTCATGTGGCTGTTTATTTTAGGTTTATATACTCTTAAAAAGGGTAGTGGCAAAGATAGGGAGAAAAAATGAGAATAAGAGCAGAATCGGTATTAATTGCTTCTCTCTTTATACCCGTTCAGCATCTATTTATTTTCTTCATTCCGGTAGGATATCAACAGGAAGTTACTCTCAATAATGCTCTCATACTCTCATTAGTGGTATAATTCGCTTATAATGAGTGTGCTATTGATGATGGTAACATAAATGAGTATGAGGGCATTGACCTCATACTCATTTCTTGAAAAATAAATTATTCCAACTTGACCACGTGGTATAAAGTACCTCTGATACTGGCTTTTTTGGGTACATTCAGTTTATGTAGAATACGTCCGAACCAATTTATTTTATTGACGGATAGCTTATCACGTGTGTTTTCTTGGAGATAATTGAAAATCTCCATGGCAGTCAGCCATTCTCCCTCTTCATCAGTGGTAGCAGAAGAAAAATTACAATGGAATAAATGTTCCAAAGGCGAAATTTGCTCAAATTCTCTGTTGCTTTGCCGCAAAACAGCCTCATCTTCATCATTCAGCCAGTAACGTTCCTGCTGATAAAGCAATGTCATGGCTTGTGCATAGAGCTGGCGGTAGTCTATGGTGACATGGGTATCAATGGGAGCGGTCACCTCGATACAGATAAAGCGACGGCTTCCCGTGGGGTCGGTGAGCAAATCCTTCTGATTGCTGGTGCCGATGAAGGAGGCATAGCGGCGTAATTCGCGTACGCTGGTTCCATAGGGCTTTCGCAGGTTGGCCACCGGTTTTTGTAACAGATGTTTCAGAAAACCTTGCTGGTTCATCGTAATCTGGTCGAATTCATCCAGGTTGATAAGGAAAAATCGTCCCAAGGCACGCTCCGCTTCCTGTTTGCTGCTGAAGTCCAGGCTGTCGGCATAGCCGAAACGCAGTTCGGGCGGCAGCAGGATGCGGCAGTAAGTGGATTTCCGGAATCCTTGTGAACCCACCAGCAAAGGCGAAGTACTGTTGCCATGCTGGCGGTCCATCCCCCTCCAATGCGCCACCATGCCCAGAAACCAACGGTAAAAGAGTTCTTCCCAATGCGGATTGCCACAGGGAACGAGCCGGGCAAGTGCGCGGATGCGGTCAGTACCGTCCCATCGGGGAAGGTCACACAAGTATTCTTCTACAGGATTGTAAAGAGGGACGAAATCGGAAGTGAGAAAGCGGTCGATATCGCGGTCCCACACTTGCAGTCCCTCTTTCAAAGCGTAAAGGGCGATGCTGTTTCGGGTACGTTTTTCCAAGGGTTTGAAATAGAAATGAACAGAGTCCCGCTGGCGGTATTCCACCTCGTCCAGTACGGTGTTGAAACGGAATTCGTACCGTCGTTTCAAAAATTCCTCCAGCCGGAAGGTGGCTTCCTGCTCTTTGTTGAGGCCACCTTTCTCGCCAAAGCCTTTCATCTCCCGATATCCGTTGCCGAAAGCCATGCGGATGGCTTCCGTGTTCGTTTCGTGGAAATACTGCATCAGTGTACGCCGCACGGCTTCTTCTTCGGGGATGCCTGCTTTGAAGCATTGTTCTACCAGATGGGGCAGCAAGGGCTCCAGTCCGTCATCACGTTTCCAGTTTTCCATTTCGGCCAATGCTCTTTTTCGTGCCGATTGGTACATCAGTGTCAAAGTCTGTAAACTTTCACATCCGGGCGTCATTCGTTCCAGTGCGGTTTCGCTGTTTTGTTTGCGTTGGCGGAAAGACTCTTCATCGGGCAGGGCAAGCGGTTGCTCTATGCAGAAGGGGACGGACGAAGGGTTATAGTAAGGTTGTTCATCCACGGTCATGCGGCAGCTTTGCATCAGGTCCGGTTCCTTCAGTGTGATGCCGAAAGGAAGCATGGGCTGGTAGCAGGTCACCGCCAGCCGATAGGCGTGAGCATGAAACAGGAGAGCCTCCTGTATGGTGGGCAGAGTGCCGTCGGGGCGTGCGAAGCGTACCCATATCTTTACGCTCCGTCCGCTTGAACCGCAGAAAGCGGCAAAGGTCTGTGGCAGTTGTGCTACTTGGCGTTTCACATATTCCACCTCATACAGGTCGGCCAGCCGGTTCACTTCCAGCTGCACTAGTCCGTTGTAATGTTTCATGCGTTTCTCGCCATTTTGCTTACGGGTATATTCTACAGCAGGATAGACACGCGGCAGTTTGTCGATATGGGCGTAGTGGGCGGACGATCCTGTCAGCCGGGGCAGTATTTCACGCAGTTCCGATATGTGTCCTGCTTTGTTCTCTGTCTTTATTTTCTCGAGGAATGCGTCCGAATCGCATAGTGACAAGGCTTCTGTCCCCTGTTCTTCATCTTTCCTGATGAGTGTAATTTTCATATTTGTCTTTCGTTTAAATGTTTTTTGGCTTTATGTACCTCCCATGGAAAAAGATGATGTTCTGTCGTGTGGAGAAGACCGCGTTTGGCGAGTGTCTATGTGTGCATATTTTTAGTAAAGGTAAGGTTTCTTTCCGGATTCTGCAAGTGCTTTCCGGATTAAATGCCGTTTTTTCTTTTTCCTTTCTTTCCTGTGTTTTTATTCTTAGTCTCAGTGCGTATTTCCCTGTTCCTTATTTGTTTTCTACCTTTTCTTTTCTTATTTTTGTATGTTTATAATTAGTTAGCCACCCTTGTGATTAAGTCTAGTCACAAGGGTGATTAAAGTTAACCACAAAGGTAGTTAAACTTAATCACGTCCGTGATTAACAGATATTGAAAGTTCATTAATAAAAGAAGAACAGTATGGCAATACTATTTGATTGGTACGAGAATCCCAAATCACCTGAGCAACAAGGGGAAGAGAATACGTTGCACCCGCGTCTCCGGCTGAACGGAAAGGTGAGCACGGCCCAGCTCCGTGCCCGTATTCAGAAACATTGTACGTTGACTGAAACGGATGTGGTAGCCGTGCTCGATGCGCTGTCACGTGCCATGGGCGAGGAGTTGGCGGAAGGCAAACAGGTGCATCTGGACGGCATCGGTTTCTTCCGTCCCAACCTGGTGAGTACCGGGCCGGTAACGGAAAAGACGAAACGTAAGAATACGAAGGTGAGGCTCAAGGGGATTGTTTACCGTCCCGATCAACTATTGATGGATGAGGTGGGAAAGGTAAAGGTGCAGCGTACCCGGTTCTCGTTTCATTCCAGTAAACTGACCGATGAGGAGATTGACGCATTGCTGACGGAGTACTTCACAACCTGTGATTTTGTGCAGCGGAAAAGTTTCCAGCTTCTTTGCGGTATGACACAAAGCACGGCCAGCCGCCATTTACGCCGCTTGTGCGAGGAAGGAAAGCTGAAAAATGTGGGACTTCCCAAACAACCGGTTTATAAGCCGATAAATGGGTATTATGTTGTGAATGAATGATTTAAAGTGAGAGAAGCAAGAAATTAGGAGTGAGGGCATGAGGGCAATGCTCTCACTTTTTAACATGCCCTCACTGTGGGTAGTGGTTTAATAATGAGTAGGTTATGGCTTTTAGTGAGGGCATGAGGGTATAAGTGGGTGCAACTTATTATAAAAAGTTGTTTTACCACCAGATTTGTTTACCATCAACGTATGTGAACGGACGTTCTTCTGTTTTCCGTGTGTGCAGAAATAGATAAAATAGTTGAAGTCCGTTACTAAAATAGGGAAATCCCTACCAACTAATAGGGATTTTCTTTGTTATGAACTGAAACCTCTGGCTATCTTTGCACTAGAAAAAGTAGATAGAATAACAAATAAAACAGGTACGAGTATGAAAAAGATTGTATTAACTTCGCTTATGATGGTGTGCTTGCCTTATTGGGCAATGTCACAAAGCGTTGATGACGACCTTTATTTCATCCCTAAGAAAAAAGCTGAAAAGAAAGAGGAGGTTAAGCAAGAGGTGAAAGTGGTGGTTCCGCAGAAGCAGAACACGACTACTGTTTACGCAGCCCCCGGTTCTACAGTGGTGGTGAAGGATGTGAAAGGAAAGGTTCGCGATGTGGATGAGTATAATCGTCGTTATACTTCACGTGATAATAATTTCTCGATGGAGAATGATACCTTGTATATTGAGGAGAAACCTTTGAATGAGAGAGGAGAATGGGTTAATGGTTTTGAGGGTTCTCAAGACGATTATGAATACGCGATGCGTATCGTCCGTTTCCGTAATCCCCGTTACGCCATTCCGGTAAGCAGTCCGCTCTATTGGGATGTAGTTTACGGTTTGCCTTCATGGGATTGGAATGTATATGATGACGGATTGTATGCATACGTCTTTCCCACTTACACGAACCGCTTATGGTGGGATTGGCGTTGGAATTATCCATATGGCGCCAGTTGGGGATTCAGTTGGGGATGGAGTTCGCCATGGTACTACAATAGTTGGTACTATCCCGGTTATTGGGGTGGCGGCTACTGGGGTGGCTATTGGGGCTACCATTATCACCATCACCATTATTATCCGCATTACTTCGGTCACGGTTGGGGTGGTGGCTACTGGGGAGGTAGTCATGGATGGTATGGCTCAAGCAGACGTAACCCGGGGATACATGCCGGAAGATATACCAATAGCTATAGTTCTTCACGCCCAAGCCGGAATAATTACGTGAATAGTTATGATAGGAATAGTCGTAATTCATACGTAGGAAATTCCAGACAAAATGTCCGTAATAGTGCTAATAGTTATCGTACCGCAACACGTAACGGTTCTTCATCAGGAAGAGTGGTTTCGGGATCTAACAGTGTAAATTCGGTTCGTCCTAATAGAAGTGCTATCAGAACCCGTACCGGAGAAACTCTTTCACCAAATCAGGCAGCAGGAGTTCGTCCGGGTAATTCGTATTCACGTCCGACAGAAGGAAGGGGTTCTTCCTATACCAGACCAAGCAGTACTCGGAGCAGTGTGGGAAATGCAGCAGGATCTGCTTATCAGAGAACAGGGGCTGCAAGTCGTGGCGCTTATCGTAACAATAGTGGCGTTTCGAATTCTCGTAGCAGTTCATACTCTCGTAGCAGTAGTCCTTCTCGTAATAGTTCGTCTAACTCTTACCGTAGTAGTGGAACTTCTTCTTCCCGTAGTAGTTTTTCTAGTGGCGGTGGTGCTTCTCGCAGTTCCGGTGGCGGTGTTTCCCGTTCAAGTGGTGGCGGCAGATCGCGTACCAGATAAGTGGTAGATTAAACTAGACAGTTGAATTTAATAGAATTGATGTATGAAAAATAAAGTAATAGTAACCGCTTGTGCGTTGTTGGCAATGACAACGGCAAGCGCACAAAATGCTTATGATGCGGAAAAGTTGCTGGGGAATGACTTGAATGGAACAGCACGATTTGTTGGTATGGGTGGTGCCATGGGAGCTTTGGGCGGTGATATATCTGTCATAAGCTCCAACCCTGCGGGTATCGGCATTTTTCGTAGTAATGACGTGTCTATTTCTTTTGGTTTTAATAATACTTCGACAAAGAGTAACTTTAGTGGTGTGTCAATGAATGAAAACAAAACGCGCGCTTCATTTGACCAGATTGGATTTGTTTATAGCAATAAGATAGGCAATAATACTTCTTTGCGTTTTGTGAATTTCGGATTCAATTACCATAAAAGTAAAAACTTCAATCGCCTTTTCTCTATGGGAGGGGCGTTGGATAATTTGTCACAAAGCTTCCAGCTGGCTCAGGAGATGGAACGATATGGATTGACGGAAAGCGAGTTTAATGACATACTGGATGTGAAGAATCCTTATACCAAATATTGGAATCAGTTACCTGTTTTAGGAGTAATGGGGGTGAGAACCGGTGTGGTTGACTGGGTTAATGATTCTGAAAAGAATATTCATGCTCCATGGGGGTGGAATGGTTTTAACAATAACTTCTTTAGTAAGGAAACAGGAGGTATCAGTCAATATGATTTTAATGTTTCATTCAATATTGAAGATAGGGTCTATTTAGGAGCTACCCTGGGGGTCTATGATGTGAATTATGATCGTTATACTTCTTATACGGAAAATTTGAATGATGATAACGGTGCGGATAATGGGGGGTATACATTGGATAATTATTATAGGCTGGAAGGGACTGGTATGGATTTAAAATTGGGTGTTATTATACGGCCTATAGAAAGTTCCCCTTTCCGTTTGGGATTTGCTGTGCACACGCCTACATGGTATGATTTAAGAGAAAGCTATAATGCCGCTTTATCTTCTAATATTTTAGCTTGTGAGGCACCCTATAACCAGACATTGAGTGATTTTCTGGTAACTCCGGAATATGATTATTTGACCTATGATTATAATCTTACCACTCCGTGGAAATTTAATATCAGCGCAGGTACTACTTTTGCGGGTGCAGTGGCAGTAGGTGCGGAATATGAATATCAGGATTATTCTTCCAGTAAGCTCAAGGATGTGGATGGTTATGAATTGGGAGATCAGCCCAGCGTTGAGAATTATTTGAAAGGTGTCCATACTTTCCGTATCGGAATGGAAACGAGGATTATACCTGAGTTTAGCATTCGTGCAGGATATAATTACTCTTCGGCTGCTTTTTCTAAAGATGCTTATAGTGCCTTGTCTTTATATAGCACGCGTACTGATTTTAATAATACGGAGTCTAAGAATACATTTACGTTTGGTCTTGGATACCGTGGCAGTGTAATTTATGCGGATTTGGCATATAAATATGATATGTATAAATCAAACTTTTATGCTTTTGATGATATAGATCTTCCGGCAACTAAAGTGGACAATGAACGGCATCAGTTGCTTTTGACTGTCGGTGCTCGTTTCTAAGAATTAATTGTGAGTCTAATATAATTAACTTGTGATATACCGGGAATGCTTTATTGCTTTCCGGTATATTTTTTGCTAATGTTTCATCCTGGTTTTCAAACAAAAGGGTTATCTTTGTAAAAAGAGGTTTTTATGGAACAGAAAGATAAATACATACGGTTTGATTGGGCAATCAAGCGTCTTTTACGCAACAAAGCCAATTTTGGTGTCCTAGAAGGTTTTCTTACCGTACTTTTGGGTGAGAAGATTCAAATCATGGAAATCCTTGAGAGCGAAGGTAACCAGCAACGGGAGGATGATAAGTTCAACCGGGTAGATATTAGAGCCCGTAATAGCAAGGATGAAATAATACTAGTGGAAGTGCAGAATACGCGGGAGTTATATTATCTTGAACGAATACTTTATGGAGTGGCAAAAGCAATAACCGAACATATAGATTTAGGTGGAATTTATGCAAATGTCAAGAAAGTGTATTCTATCAGTATTCTTTATTTTGATATTGGCCAAGGAAATGATTACCTCTACCATGGTCAGAATACATTCCTCGGTGTCCATACTGGTGACTGTTTGAAAGTAACCACTAAAGAACAAGGGGCTATTATCCGCAAATTGCCTGCCGAAATATTTCCTGAATATTTTCTTATTCGTGTGAATGAGTTTAATAAAGTGGCGGTTACTCCTTTGGAAGAATGGATAGAATATCTTAAGACTGGAACTATCCGTCCGGATACAACGACTCCCGGATTGGAGGAGGCGAGACAGAAACTTATTTATTATAATATGAATAAGGCTGATAAACTGGCTTATGATCGGCATCTGGATGCATTGATGATACAAAATGATGTATTGAGTACCGCTAAATTAGAAGGATTAGAGGAAGGTCGTGTAGAAGGACGTGAGGAAGGTATCATGGTAGGTCGCCAAGAAGAAAAAATAGCTACAGCCCGTAACTTGAAATCTTTGAATATTCCTATTGCTGTTATTGTTCAAGCTACAGGCTTGTCTATAGATGAAATAGATAGACTTTAATGAATGAAGGTATGTCAGGATTCTGTTGTGTAATCACGGATTCTGTCATTTTGAGTCATGGTGAGGGATCTTGTGAGAACAAATGGATGTGATTGGATTCTTCATCTCTCTTTTTTCACTTTCCGTTTTTGTCATCCTCCTCCTATTTATCACGGAACTCTTTCTTTTTCCAAAAGTTGAATCCTGCATATATACGGACAGTTCCGAAAGTATTAGTGAGGGAGAAGTCCTTTTTTCGATAGTCGTATGTATGCATCACCAACGAAGCTCCTATAAAATATTTGTTGGTGTTATAGACCACGGCAGCACGTGTTATCAGGTCAAAATTGATATCCTTTATCCAATGATTGTCAGTATTAGGTGTATCGTCTATTTTTGATTTTTTATAGGCAATGGCCGGTAAGAGTGAAAGATTGGAAACCCAGTTTTTTGCAAATACCCAGTTATAGCCATAACCCACGTTGATGCTGTAATCAGAATATTTCACTTTCTTGAAAAGTAAAGCATCATGTAGTTGGACTCTCACTTCACCGGGAAGCTTTTCGTAATCAAAAGATATGTTGTGCTGGGAATAAGAAAAGCCCGCCATCAGGGAACCCGCGCTTTTACGCTGGTTGGTGGACTGGCTATAGGCTGCCGGATAAGAGAATTTTTTATAATTGAAAATCCAATAGGCGTTCAGTCCTTTGATTTTACTTTGCAATCCGTTGAAATTCAAATTTTTAATGGGAGTATTCAGATCAAAACCGCTGGAAGAACGTATCTTGAAATCGCTTCCTGTCTTTCTGTAATATAAATCCACACCAAATTTGGAACTATAAAGATTCAGTGCCATTTCGGTTTTCTTTGCCTTGTTTTTATGTCCGCCGAAAATATCTTTTACATCGAAAGAATATCCTAGAAATATCCAGCGCCATCCGAAATAGACTCCCAGCTTGAAACTGGCATTGGGGGAGAATCCCAAACTTTGTTCGCCGTTGTTTCCTTTACTACCTAACCGATAGTATTCGTACCAACTGCTGGATTCCAGCATGAAAGCCAGATTGTAAAGGTTGGGCGAGATATAGGTAGTGTCAATCGCATTGAATTCTTTTCCTACTTTCCTTATTTTTCTTCCGGTATGGCGGACAGTCGTTGCTATTCCGTCAGTCAATGTAATGAGAACACCCTTGTTGTCCTGTACTGTCGAGTCTTTCTTTTCCGCTTGTGCATATACATTAAAGGCAGAAAGAAAAGACAGACAGAGCAGGCATAATTTACGGATGTCCATAGGCGGAAATCAGAGTTTATTAAGTATACGGTCCATTACCCAGTTGGTGGGTGTCGCACTGATGCCGTCGCAGGTACAGACAGCTTTTCCCTGCAGGTGTTCTACTACGGCTTTTATGAGCGGAAGTTGTACATGAGGGGGATTTTCGGGAAGAAATTCCTCGCGTCCTCTTTCAGTATGTAGGGCGATGGGATCGTAAGTGAAAACGGAAAAACAGATCATCCCCTTGTCTCCGATGATTTCTATACGGTCTTCCTTGGCCGATTCATGGGCGACAAAACACCATGATCCTGATCCCGGCAGACCGGAATCAAATTTGAAGCAGGCACTTATCGTATCTTCTGCCGGATATAACCCGCCACGGTTGCTCTTGTATCCTTGGGCTTCGAGAATGCAGCCGAACATATCTTGTAATAAATCCAGCTGGTGAGGAGCCAGATCATAGAAATAACCGCCGCCGGCAATATCAGGTTGTACACGCCAGGGCAGGTTGGTGCTGTTGTAATCCAAATCACGGGGAGGCTGGGCGAAACGTATCTGTATATTGATGACATTACCTATTTCACCATCCTCTACCATTTGGCGTACTTTTTGGAAATAGGGAAGATAACGTCTGTAGTAAGCGACGAAACAAGGGATACCAGTTTCTTGTGATATGCGGTTGATGCGTGCGCAGTCCTCATAGCTGGCTGCCATTGGTTTTTCAATATACACGGGCTTTCCTGCCTTCATAGCCATAATGGCGAAAGTGGCATGAGAGGAAGGGGGAGTGGCTATATAAATAGCATTGACATCTTCATCTCCTATTAACTGCTGCGGATCGGAGTACCAGCGGGGAATGTTGTGTCTTTTGGCGTATGATTGAGCTTTTTCTTTGTCACGGCTCATTACAGCCACTACCTCTGAACCTTCGATCAGGGCAAAGGCTGGTCCGCTTTTCTTCTCGGTCACTTCTCCGCAACCGATGAAGCCCCATTTTACTTTGTCTAATTTAACCATGGTAATAACTTTTTTGTCATTCCGCTTAAAATAATAACAATTTATATTGCAAAGATAGGACTATTTTGCAATTTCAGCCGGATAAAAATCAGTTATTGTAATATTTCTTGCGCAACAGTTTGAATGCAGGAGTCTTGACGTAATCATTTAACCAGGAATTCAGGCTGTCAAGCAATATTGGAGAATGTTTGCTTACTCCCCATGAATAGAATTGTGAGAAGCTGATGGCTGTTTCTATATCCAATTGTGGAAAATCATTGATGGAAGCTTTGGCAATGCTCTCGTCGCATACGGCATAGTCTATGTCACCATGTGCTACCATGGCCAGTAATTGTTCTTGTCCGTATTTCTCCACTTCTTTGATATAGATGGTATCACCTATTTCGTTACTTAAATTATGTATGCGCAGAATGGCAGGTGAGTTTTTGACTAGATGAAGGGTCTTGCGGGCTAGTTCCAACTGGCTGTGAATGTACAGACTATCGTTTTCTTTTTCGGGTTTACGCTGTACCAGTACTTGTTTGTTCAGTATAATGGGGCGGGTAAACAACAGGGAGTCTTTGTATTCTGTGGTAACTACCGTGCTGTTGGCCAATATATCGTATGTTCCTTTTTGTACGCCTTCCAGTCTTTTGGAAAAGCTCATTTCGGGAGTGATTTCCGGTTTCAGTCCTTTGCTGTGTGCAAAAGCATGGAGCAGTTCGTAGTGGAAACCGGAAACGGTGTCGCCGTCGGCATAAAAACTGATTGAGTTGTACTCGGTAACGGCACGCAGGATTCCCGATGCCGCTATTTCTGCATAATCGCGGGGCAGACTGGTTTCAGCCTCCGTTTTCTTTTTGAAGAAGATGGAGGATAGGGTTGCTGCAAGGATACCCATCAGAACGTATTTCAGATATTTTTTCATATAGACCGTCAATCAAAGAAATTCCATGAAAGGCCGAACTTTATCATTCGCGGATTGATTGGGTAGTGTGGCGCCAGGAAGTAATTGGATTTTCCCGAACCGGCATTGACATGATACATCATAATAAAGAAGCGGGTACGTTTTAAATGCAGGTTGGCATAGACGTTGACTATCGGAAAAGCTCCTATCTCGATTTTGTCATCAGGATTCTGGTTATAGAATTGTCCGATGACGGGGGAGTAGTCTGGCGCGTAATATTTACTGAAATAACGCACATCTGCTCCCATTTCTATCTGGAGTACTTTTTTGGCGAGACCGAATTTCATGTACAAGTTGCCGTAAGCCGACAATTCCGGTAAGGGTAGAATGTCTTGCTCACTTGATTTTTGATAGGCTACTTCACCGTCGAGATGAAAAATTCCTACTTTTAATTTTTGTTGCAACATTGCAGTGAATATTTGTATGTTGCCGGAGTGTTGTCTTACGGCTGCATTGTTCTTGAAACCGGTGACATTTCCTTCACTGTCTTTTACCGGTATGCTGGTATTGGCCAGATAAGTGTAATTCTTTATATTTTCCACTCCGGCACGCAGCTGGGTTCCCCATCTGTCCAGACTTAGTTTTCCTTCCAGGCGGGTTCTCATTATTTTGGATAAATCGTTGTTGTCCCACCAGTAATGTTTGGACTGGAAATGCCTGAAATAGAATACGGGGTTCTGGTTCTTGATGAATGCATTTACATCCAGTCTCACCGTATCTCCGAATAAACGGAGATTCAGATCCCCTCTGCCTTCTACGCTGAATTGTCCTGCGTCTTCACCGGCTATGGCTAATTCTCCTAGGATATTGTAATGTAATAGTTTTCCTTGTTTTTTGGATAGTTCGCCGCCAATGGAGAGTGAACTTTCCTTATAGTTGTTGATAATGCGTTGTCCCGGTATGTTTGTTGTGTCGGTCAAGGCGAAGTTTCGGTATTCATAACTTAAAAAGGCGGTAAGTCCGGCTTTTGCCCATTTGTTGAATCCTTCTTGTAAAGCAATGCCAATGGTGTTTTTGATGGATGTACGCTTCGTCTTGTCTATAGAGTCGGTCCCCAGATAGTTATGTTCAAAATACTTCTGATTCTGTGCGTCATCGTATGAGATGTATTTGCGATTGTTCAAGTCTACTTGTAGTGTATGTATGAAGCTTGTGACAGGAACAAATACCTGCGTTATTTTTACAGAGTCCGTATCCACACTGTCCTGTTTTTCTTTATAGAACCCTAGGTTGTAACGATGTGTCAGGAAGGCATGGTAGCTGGTGTTGTGATTCCATATCTGACTCAGTCGGGTTGGGATTTCGTTGGCGGAATATTCTTTTTTGCCTTCTGCCATATCCAGCGGGTTGGTGATATACCGGTCGTCCGTGATACCTCCGTTTTCTGCCATCTTCAAGTTATCGTTGTTGAATATGAAATGCATGTCATATTTATCTCCCCGGTAGCTGGAGAACAGGCCACCGTTGAAGAAGGCTGTGGACTGATCTTGATAAAGCCCCCGGCCATACAGGTAATCTATGTAGAATCCGAACCCTAGCCTTTTGTTTGCATTGATGGCAAAATAGGATTTGAAACGTTCTTCTCCGTCACGGCTGCCTCCTCCTTTGTAATAGGTCAGGTTTGTGAATGGAGAAAGTGTATTGGTGAATATGACATCTTCCGGACGTTGTACGCAAAAGTCGTATGGGTCGGTGAAAAAGTATTGGCTGGGGTCCCGACGGTCAAAAAAGATGCGTGAGAGGCGGGGGGATCCCAAATTTCCCAGGTAATTGTATTGTCCGGTATAGCCGCCCATGTCATTTGAGTTTTGGAAAGCGTGCTGCAAGGTATCTACGGGGATATAAGTGACATTGCCAAAACGACTGTCCACTTTCCATGAGTACAGTCCGATGGGGATTGTGCTGGCATCTACTACGGCTGTCGTGTCTATGGGGTTTCCGTTACGGTCATATTGATCTCTGTTCAGTCCGCTTGCTGAGGAACCGAACTGGTTGTTCAGGGTATTCATTGTCCGCTGTGCCATCAAGGAAGTATGGAAGCACAGGAATAATAAAAAAATAATAGAGAATATTCTTTTCATAACGGCGGCAAAGATACAATATAAAAATAAAAGGAAGAGCTTTTCCGCTATGGAAAGTTCTTCCTTTTATTATTCGTTTAGAGTTATTTTAACTTACTGAGGTTTAATAATCTCCATTCCGATTCGGATGGCTTCTTCATTCATCGGTATCAGATGATGGTGACGTTCGGGTAATGTTTTGCGTAAAGCTTTTATTACACTTTCAATGGATACTACGGGACGTAGTTTTAGCAAACCTCCTAAGACAATCATGTTGAAGGTCTTTGCCATTCCTTTTTCGTTGGCGGCATCCATTGCGTCAATACGATAGATTTGTATGTCCCTACGTGTCGGAGGCTCGATGATTCCGTATCCGTCATAAATGAGAATACCACCTGGTTTAATTTTGCCTTCAAACTTTTCCAATGAGGGTTGGTTCAGTATGATGGCTGTGTCATATTGGCTGAGAATGGGTGAAGAGATGCGTTCATCACTGACAATCACCGTTACGTTAGCGGTTCCTCCCCGTTGTTCGGGACCGTATGCCGGCATCCAGGTTACTTCCTTGTCTTCCATCAGTCCGGAATAGGCAAGTATCTTACCCATGGATAGCACACCCTGACCGCCGAATCCTGCTATAATGATTTCCTGTTTCATGGTTTCTGTCTTTTTATTCTTTATTTTTCAAATCACCCAGCGGATAGAAAGGGAACATGTGTTCCACCATCCAGTCATTGGATGCTTGCGGAGTCATTTTCCAACCGGAATTACAAGTCGATACAATTTCCACCAAATTAGAACCTTTGCCATTCATTGAATTTTCAAATGCCTTGCGGATAGCCTTTTTGGCTTTGCGGATGGCGGGAACTGTATGTACGGACTGGCGGGTAACGTAGGCGGTGCCTTCCAAAGTGGCGGCAATTTCTGTCATTTTCAGCGGATAGCCGTGAATGGCTACATCACGACCATAGGGGCAGGTGGCTGTTTTCATGCCAACCAGAGTGGTAGGAGCCATTTGCCCACCGGTCATTCCATAAATGGCATTGTTGATAAAGATGATAGTAATGTTTTCACCACGATTTAAAGCATGGATAGTTTCGGCAGTACCGATACATGCCAAGTCACCATCTCCTTGGTAGGTAAATACCAGACGTCCGGGCCATAAACGCTTAATGGCGGTAGCTACGGCTGGTGCGCGTCCGTGGGCGGCTTCTTGCCAATCGATGTCTAGATAATTGTATGCAAATACGGCACATCCTACTGGTGACACACCGATTGTCTTATCTTCCATGCCCATTTCTTCAATAACTTCGGCTATTAACTTGTGAACCACACCGTGGCTGCATCCGGGGCAATAATGCATCGGATTGTCATTCATCAGTGTCGGTTTCTTATAAACCAGGTTTTCGGGTTTTATGATTTCTTCTTTTGTCATAGTTTCTCCTCCTATTGTTTATAACATGAACCGCATAAAGAATTCCACCAGCTTGAGAAAAATAGCTGCTGCACAGACATAGATGAATACTTTGAAGTCACTTGCCACGAAGTAAGTGATGACAGCTGCTAATGCCAGTGCCATGAAAAGTATGTTCAATATATTTCTGATCAGATCGATATTCATACGGTCTTATTTTATTAGTTTCTCTTTCAGTGCAGTGATTACTTCATCCGGATCGGGGACAATACCACCCAGACGTCCGAAGTGTTCTACAGGCACTTTGCATTTTACAGCCAGACGGACATCTTCTACCATTTGTCCGGCGTTCAATTCTACAGTGAGGATACCTTTTACCTGTGCGGCGCGTGCTGCAATAGCTTTCGACGGGAACGGCCATAGGGTAATAGGACGGAGCAAACCAACTTTGATGCCTTCTTCCCGAGCCATTTCCATTGCCTTTTGGGCAATGCGGGCGCAAGAGCCGAAAGCTACGATCAAATATTCTGCATCTTCGCAGTGAAGTTCTTCGAAGCGTACTTCATTCTCTTCTATTTCTGCATATTTTTTCTGAAGATGAATATTGCGCTTTTCCATTTCGGCGGGATCGAGTTCTAATGAGGTAATGATGTTGGGGGTACGGTGGTGGGTTCTGCCGGTAGTGGCCCACGGACAACGGGCAATGACTTCTTCATCTGTCAGGCGTGTGCGCTGTTCGGGTAATACTACTTTTTCCATCATCTGCCCGATAACGCCATCTGCCAGAATAATGGCGGGATTGCGGTATTTGAAAGCCAAATCAAAAGCTATACCTACGAAATCTGCCATTTCCTGTACTGATGCAGGTGCCAGGGCTATGAGACGATAGTCTCCGTGACCGCCACCTTTCACTGTTTGGAAATAGTCGGCCTGACTAGGTTGGATGGTTCCTAATCCGGGACCTCCGCGCATGACATTGACAATCAGGCAGGGGAGTTCGGCACCGGCAATGTACGAGATGCCTTCCTGCTTTAAACTAACGCCGGGACTGGAGGATGAGGTCATTACCATTTTACCGCTTGCTGCACCGCCATATACCATGTTGATTGCTGCGACTTCACTTTCTGCCTGTAACACCACCATACCGGTAGTTTCCCAAGGTTTCTCTTCGGCCAGCGTTTCCAATATTTCCGATTGGGGAGTGATGGGATAGCCAAAGTAACCGTCTACTCCGATACGGATGGCGGCGTGGGCTATGGCTTCATTTCCCTTCATTAAAACGACTTCTTCTGCCATATTTGTTACATTTATTGTTGTTTTACTTTATACACAGTAATGCATCCGTCCGGACAGACTGTGGCACATGATGCGCAACCATTGCAGGTATCCTCTAATACCTGGTGGGCGAATGTGTATCCTTTTTTATTCACTTGTTTGGCATTGAGCGCGATTACATGTAGCGGACATGCCACTACACATAGATTGCAACCTTTGCAACGCTCTGTGTCTACTACAATAGCACCTTTAATCTTTGCCATGGGTTAGTTATTATTGATTATACATGTCTTTGTTATAGAAATTCAGAATATTCATAATCATGTCACGGGCGGAAACGGCGGGACTTTCCGGATTACGCTCGATGGCTTCCAAATAATTGTTCAAAGCTTGTTGCCAGTTTCCCATTTTGCGGTAGGCGTTACCCAGTAAGTAATAGGGTTCATCGTTGACGTGCGCATCGTTTCGGATGAAATTAGTTAGCGCATGAATAGCTCTCTCCGTATCACCCTGTTCGATAAGTGTCTTTATGTCCTGTAATTCTTCCGTCATAAGGCATGATTGTCTCATTGTTGTTTACAAAGATACTCTTTATTTGTTATGAAAGGGAAGATTGGAGCAGAAAAAACGACTTTCTTGCTAAAAACATTTAAAAAAAGGAGAGAAAGATAGGGAAAAAATGGAAGAATGATTTCTTCTAATGGTTTGATTATTATAGAAATGGTTTCAAGTGAAACGGTTGATAGAGGAACGGTGTTATTTATTCTTAAAGGGGGGATATGTTTGAATTGTATTTGTCATGATATTTTTGGGGGGAAGTATATGGTAAATCGTTTGTATGTTTTTTAGGGGGAGTTGTCAGGTTATCTCCCCCCCTAAATATTTTATGTATTATCGTATAGAATTAACTGTCACGGCATAAATATATAGAAGAAAAGATTATTTTATTACTTCACCTACATACATATTATATGCCTTCTGGCCGTTGTTACTGGGGTTCATCTTTTTTGCTTCCTCACCGGTAACTGTCTGTTTCATCAGTTTCTTACAGTTTACTATCAACCACGGCTCACTACTACCTTGCTTGTAGAACGAAATTTTATAATTGTCGCTTTGATCCATTAGCATATTGCCCATTGATTTGGATTGGTCAATTATGCAGAATGCTACTTCTTTGCCGAATAACTGACCGAAACCTCCCCAACATTCTTTACCAATTTCGAATTGTTCATCGTTTCCGGCAGTAATTGTCATACGTGAAGATGCCTTGATTTGGTCATCTATGCTTTGTTCTTTGCTAGGAGTTGCATTATTAGCTACTTTTATTTCGGTATTACCCTCAGAACCACCGATGATAGCCGGTTGGGCAGGGGGAGTTACCGGAGTGGCGGTAATGATTGTGGTTGTATTTGATATCGGAGTGGCTGTTACACCCGAAGTAGGAGCAACTGCAATTTGTGAGTTGTTCAAGACTTTGTTGCCCAATGTATCTTGGATGGATTTGAACAGTGTGTCTTTCAAGTCAATTGTTTCTCTTCTGAATTTGCCGCAGATGGGAGCCAGTTTGGTTTTCGATTTGTTTAAAGCCATATCGTCTACAATCCATTCCTCTGCGCTGTATTTTTCTCCTCCGTCACGAGCTTCATCATACCAATAGCGGATACGGGTCATTTCGATATCACATTTTCCGTTTCCGCAGGTGATAAACATCTGATAATAAATTCTGGTTCTGTCCAATGACAATGCAGAGGATGAGAATACCAGATATTCTTCGCCACCTGCTGCAATGGTTCCTTCATCTTCATTGGTGTAAAGAACACGTGCATTGAACTTGCCTTCGGGCTTGAAACGTTCTGTAGCCCATTTCAGCATTGTCTCATATAGCTGGTCTTTCGTTAAAGACGGTGCCTGTATTTCTGTTTTGAAAGAAACTTTACCGTCATCCAAAGTTATTGCTCCCGCCAGATATTTGGGATCTGTCTGTGCCATAGCGATGAATGGCAGGCATAAGAGCATTAAAAAAAGAATTTTCTTCATAGTAATATATCTTATTTTATATTTTAATCTAAGCAAAGATAGGAATAAAAAAAAAGAGAAGCTATAAAGCCTCTCTTTTTTTACTTTTATTATTATTGCGTGAATTTTACTTTACAGGTATCTTTTCAATGCGTTTTTGGTGACGTCCGCCTTCAAAGCCGCTGTTAAAGAATTCATCTAATATTTTTTCAGCCATTTCATGGTCTATGAATCGTCCTGGCATTACCAGAACATTGGCATCATTGTGTTGACGTGACAAATGGGCTATCTCGGGAATCCAGCATAGTGCCGCACGGATACCCTGATGTTTGTTCAATGTCATGCTGATCCCTTCACCGCTTCCACAAATAGCTACTCCGGGTCCGCATTCTCCGGCTTCTATAGCCAGTGCAAGCGGATGGGCGTAATCTGCATAGTCACAGCTTTCTGTACTGTATGTACCGAAATCTTTGCATGGATAACCTTTTTCAGTCAACCATGTTTTTACAAACTCTTTCAGTTCAAATCCTGCATGATCGGATGCCAGTCCTACTTTTTTCATGCCAGCATTTCTTTTACTTGATTATACACGTTCTGTGCGGTAAAGCCCAGCTTTTCATCCAATACTTTGTAAGGAGCGGAGAATCCGAATGATTCCAGACCGAATACTTTACCGTTGGCACCTACCAAACCTTCAAGGTTTACAGGAAGACCGGCAGTCAGACCGAATACTTTAGCCTCTGTGGGAATGACACTGTTTTGGTATTCCTTGCTTTGGCTGCGGAACAATCCCTCAGAAGGAGCGGATACGATACGTATTTTTATGCCATCCTTGCGGAGAAGTTCTGCACCTGCTTCCAAAGTGGAAACTTCGGAACCTGAAGCGACTAGGATTATATCCGGATTTTCGTCGGAACCTGCAACAATATAAGCGCCTTTTGCAGCCTGTGAGTAGTCGTTTCCTGCAGGCAGATTCGCGATATTCTGGCGGGAGAAGATTAGTGCGGTGGGGGTGCTGGTATTTTCCATGGCCAATTTCCACGCTACAGTGGTCTCTTCCGCATCTGCCGGACGGAGTACCAACATAGAATTGTGCCCTTTGTGGTTTTTCAGTTTTTCCATCAGGCGGATTTGTGCTTCTTGTTCTACCGGTTCGTGAGTAGGACCGTCTTCACCTACACGGAATGCGTCGTGTGTCCAGATGAACTTGACGGGAAGTTCCATCAAGGCAGCCATACGTACGGCGGGTTTCATATAGTCTGAGAATACGAAGAAAGTAGCACATGCAGCAATCACGCCTCCGTGAAGTGCCATACCTAGGCAGCAGCAAGCCATGGTTAATTCGGAAACACCTGCTTGCAGAAACGCGCCGGTGAAGTCATCTTTAGTGAATGCATGTGTTTTC
>NZ_JBCOCI010000020.1:0-63144 GCF_040929485.1 Phocaeicola sp. RTP21198st1_B8_RTP21198_201120
ATCATAAACCTCTTAAAATAATATACCAAAGGAGAATCAGATAATACTTGTGCTCTATTACTACCCCTAGAATTTACAGCATCAAATCCTTTCTCAAATAAATTATTATATACACTCTCTGCCTTTTTAGCCAAAGAAGAATATGTATATCGTTTTTTTATAGAATGACTCGTGGTATTATTGGTTACTGTATAATTTTCAGCAATACCAATAAAATAGAAACCTTTCAACCCATTCTCCATTGCTAAATTATTCCAAATCCTTTTCATTTCTACAAAATTGGGTATTGATAAAGGAGAAAAAATGACAAATAACAATTTCCCATCAACCCTTATATATCGGGAATCTTTAAATGCTTTTAAGTATGTATTAAAATGCAATTTATAATCTTCTTCTCCTGGATATGTTTGTTCCATTATTACAGTTTCTTTAAATTGAGAATTAGACGCAGACCACGTTTTAGTGGACCATGTATGATTTGCCCAACCTAAACAGAAAGGGAAATTAGGATGTCCAGAGTTAACAACTTCATTAAAAGGCCTCTCTAATAATTCCTTGCCGGATCCAAACCAATAATGCCAATAACAGAAACCTTCAATACCTGCATACTTAGCTAAATTTACTTGTTCTTCCCTTACTTCAGGTAACCTTAAATCATAGTATCCTAAATCAGCTGGGACTTTAGGCTGATAATGCCCTTTGAATAAAGGTTTTGCTTTTCCAACATTTGTCCATTCTGTAAATCCTTTTCCCCAAAACATATCATTTTCTGGTATCGGATGATATTGGGGTAAATAAAACGCTATAACTCTTGCTTTCTTATACATTTTTTTTATTTATAAATATTGACTGTGCACAAAAGAATAAAAAACAGATATACCACAAATGCTCACTAGCCGCACCTACAAGAAAGCTAAATAAAAACTTTGAAATAATATACAAAACCAAAAAAGTTTTAGCTTCCATTGTTATTTGCTGTTTTCTATATAAATAGAAGACTAAATAAAAACAAAAATAATATGATAATAGCATGATAATAATTGTCCCTATTATCCCATAGCTTAATAATGAACTTAATAGTTCCCCTTCAAACTCTCCTGTCAAAGCATTCTTTTCTCCATTTTCCAAAAAATAAGCAACATAGCCATAGCCATGTCCAAACAAAAATGTCTTTACATTTAAATTTATTAAAAATATAGTTGCAATTAATTGCCCCAATCTTCCCTCAACAGATGAACCATTTATATTTGCAGCTTCTGAAGAAGAAGAATCAAATATTAAAATAAAAGATTTTACAAAAGGAGCATATTTTTCCAATACAGGGAAATATATTATAGAAACCATTAAAACTCCTACTATAAACAAAAAAAGTAAACGTCGCTTTGGTGGTAATGACGATAAGAATAAAAACAAAACAGGAAAGAAAAAAGCAAATAAAGGGCCTCTTGACCCCGTTAAAAACATATTTAAAAAAATTAATATTATGACAAATAAATCACCCAAATTATTTTGTTTTCGTACAATAATATTAAATAAAGGGATATATCCCAATACAACTAATAATATTCCATATTGTATTGGATTAAAGGTTATTCCAGATAATCGTCCATGCAATCCACCTCTTTCTTCGTTTATAAAACGATTTGCAGATTCTAAATAAGCTATTTTATCATCAAAATACTGAGAGATATATTCTAAATATGGATTAGAATTAACCGAATAAGCATACACTCCATATAAGCATACAACAAAACATAAGATCCTAAAACATTTGTATACATACTTACAATCCCCTTTTTCACCTAAATAGAAAATTGGACAAATAGCGATTAAAGGTATAACACCTTTTAAGTGGGAGATTTGTTGGGACAAAGGAATCGTTTGTTCCCCAAGCAGAGCAATCATTACTCTACTTCCGACATAATATAATAGAAAATATTTAATCCACTTATTAACAAAAAATGTTTCTATTCTATATTTAGACACTACTCCATAACAATAGATGAATAAACAAATTCCTGCGAACAATGAAATCGGTCCTAAACGCACATAATACGGTAAACATGTAACAATACTAAAAAAAGCAGGAAGTATGAAGCGTTGCGAATGTACTGAAAAACAAACAAAAAACAAAAAGATTAACCAGATCAACATTACATCAGTGTTTCTTTACAAGTTTAGCTACAGGTTTAAGCATTAATTCTAGTATTTTAAAAAGCAATACTTGGTTTAATTTGAAAGAATAATTGTGTCTTATTATAATCTTTATTAAGCGTTTAATAATACAAAATCTAATTCTCAAATCAGTACTATATGATCGACGCCAAAAATAACCTGAATAATAACAACTAGCGGCAAAAAGAAAAGCATTATTACTCCAAAGCCTCGGTACTCCTCCTGATTGCATAATACCAGTAGGATGTATTCTATAGCATCCTGTCTTTTCATTTAGATAATAACAAAGACTTTTACCTGCAATAAAAAGAAATAATGAATAATCATAGCCTGCAAACTTCTGTTCTAAATAGTCAGACCAATAATCTTTACGAAAGCATACAGTTAACGTTTGAGGAAAATTATTATTCAACAATTCGCAAAAAATATCACCAGAAAATGATTTCTTCATATTTCTTTCAGAAACATCATTAACATATAATTTACCTAAGACATCAACAGTGTTAAAAGCCGAATAAACAAACCCCACCTTTTCATCATTTTCCATTATATCCACTTGCTTTTGTAATTTATATGGATCTATCCAATAATCATCCCCTTCACATAAAGCTATATATTTCCCATGTGTATGTTCATTCATTATTCGCTCCAAACTTCCATCCTTCTTCGACCATTGATTTTCTCTTTCTAATATAGGTTTAATTATATTAGGATACTTTTCAGCATATTCCCGTATAATATTAGCCGTTCCGTCAGTAGAAGCATCATCATGAACAATTACTTCAAAACAAAAATCTGTTTGCTGCATTACGAAGCCTTCCAAGCATTGACGTATATATGGCTCATGATTATACGTAAGACATTGAATAGTAACCAATGGACTATCTTTTTGTATCATATTTATTATAGTTTATTTACACACTTATTAAACAATGGTTTTTCTACAAACCTCATCCGCAGCATATCAACCAAAATGCAAATCACAAAAATTGCAATTACACTCAAAATAGCATGAAGAACCATGGTATTTGTACCATATTGACCCACGTTATTGAGAATGTCCTGCCACAGCCACTGTCGCATAATATCGCTATTTGCATGGATCAGAAGCACACCAAAAGTACTTGCTCCAATCAAATTTATCACTTTACTGTATCTTATATTCAGGTCCTTGAAAAACATAAACGAGCAAAGAGCAGTAACCAGAGCCATAATATGATTACTATCAGCCACAAACCAAAACACAGGTATATTTTTATTAACAAAGACAGTGGACAACCACGCCATGAACACCACGCTTGCCATAGAAATCAATATAGACAACAAGGTCAACCATCCCCAATTCCTATTGGATATTTTTATTGGAAATCTGTAAAGACGAATATAAGAAGCTATGAAATACAACACGACAAACCATGAGACATAATTTACTCCCAAAGTGATCTTAGGTATAGTACCTATCACACTATACACCAACAGACAAAGAAGAATAAGCCGTAAATGCAACTTAGAGTTCATGGTTTGTATCAAAAGATTAAGAAAAGGGATCAACAAATAGAATACCACGAAGCACGCCACAAAATTCACTCCAAAACTTTGTATCGGTACCAATGCATAAAAAACAGTACTGAAAGAAGGACTGCAATATCCCGTAAGCAGAAAAGTGCCTGTAATAATAAGGTTATAGAAATAAATCTCAAACAACAGCTTCATGAATTTTCGTAAGCTGATATGGGATTTACACATAAAATAACCGGTAATCATCACAAAGCAATTGATACCTGTTTTCCCCCACATTCCAAATAAATAAAGAAATATGGACTGGATATGAAGTGGTTCCTCTTTCATCACAGACATTAAGCCGGAATTGACAACATAGTGATGGGCCACAATAAGCAGCATCACAATGATCCGATAAAGTTCCAGATTAGAGTTTCGTTCTTTGCGAGACGATTCTGTTTCATGAATTTGCTTATATGCAGGAATTTTATTTTCACCAGCTTCATGTACACAAGTACATATGCGTATGACGTGAAATATAATAGACTGTTTATCAAATATATACATAAAAATCATTTAATTCTTAATCCATATCATTTTTTGAAGTTTCATCCATCAGTCCTGTCCACACAGCTCGTACTAAAATTTTGTCACAAATTTTCCTCTTACCATCATTATTCCAGTCATTCAAGAAACATTCCTCTTCTTCTTTCGAGAAAGCTACAATAGGAGAAGATTGCAAAGTAATTCCTTTTTATCACATATAATCTTGCAAAATGTCATCCGAAGTATTTTTATATAACTCCTGCTTAACTGTGTCATAAGCTTTCTCGCAGAAAACAGAACTTCCTTTAACAATACGTGCCTTTTCTTCGAGTGTATCATAAGGAAAAAGTTTTTTACCACGATTCACATAATTAAAGGAATGACCATTAGTCAGCAATACGGCTTTAACCTTTTTATTAATTCTATCCAGAACAGGTTTTAGAGTTTCATACTCTCCACAATCTATCAGAATACAGTAATCTACATCTTCTGAATAGAGGACGCAGGTTACACTATTCAGAATAAAATTATTTACAGGAAGTATTGTCATTCATAATCTATATAATGTACATCTTGCAGATGCACGTTATCGAAACATGCTCTTCTCAAATATAGGCGTTTGAATAGATTTATAGACAGAGATATTAAGCAAAACCAGCTTCCTTTTGAAGCTTCTTTTTATTATATTGCCACCAATATTTATCATCTTCGATATGCCAACCAAGAATGTCACCAACCTCCTTTTCTGTGCCATGTTCATACACAATTTGCCACAAATGCTGACCAAAGAAGTTACCTTCAATAATGACCCATCCTTTAGGAGTATATGCTACATCCCATCCAATATAATTTATAGTTGATATCATGTTAGTTGCTACTTCATTCAGCATCTCCAATAATTCATCCCATTTCGGAAATTGAAAACCTATCATCTTGATATGTGATACAGGATGCTCATCAGTAGTATCTCCACTTTCATAATAGCCTTTGGTTTCAATGACACCTGTTTGGAGATTAACACCAGCCATTATTGCATCACGTGACTCACCCACGATAAGGTCATCTGTTATACCGATTTTAGTATATGCTCCCAATAGATGGATCTTGCCCTTCGCTCTTAAAGTACCAATTCTAATTACATTTAAAGACTTAGGGCTCATTTTCCCAAATTCGGAATCTTGTTCAACAATTTCTTCTAGAACTGCCCCCACATGTCCATATCCGTCAGTAGTATAATCGCCAACAAACTCTTTACCTGGATTAATAATAGAAAGAAAGATTTCTTCTAATGGCTTTGAGCTGGTACTAATATCAACCTTCTTTATACCATATGTATCATGTAAACTCAATGGCTTTAAAACAAACTGCCTATGTCGAGATACAAAATCTGAGAATTTAGAAAAATCTTCTTTTGACATAATTTTAATTATCTCACGTTTATAATAAGGCTTAAGAAGTTCGTATGCTTCGAATTTATCCTCCAAATAGTGCATATCCTCCATTCTATTGGAATATGCATCATAAACCATTTGCTTCATCTGTGAGAGATAGGTTTTCTTCTCCTCATGAGTTTTCAACCACAAATGATAATAAAATTGCTGATCTGGTCGAAATCCATACATCCAATAATCATAGGCACTCTTGTAGAGCATATTCTCTTTTGATATACCATTTGTCCTTTTTTCAAAATCATTGATTTTATCAAAAGTACTCATGATGAATTTCACCATTTCCTTATCATAGCTTACTACTAAACGTCTACCTATTTCAATCTGCTCAGATAAATCGTCTGTTATTTTTAAAAGTCTTTCAATATAGCTCATGTCGTTTAATTTTCAAATTACTCTTTAAGAAAATCCTTAGGGCAATTAATAATACCTTCCTCGAACACCTCGTCAGTTTCGATTATTGGTAAAATATCCTTCACGTTAACCTTAGCTGAACATACCCCCCATGAGAGACCTACACCAAAACCACACATCAAGAAGTTCAATTCCTTATCCTCTTCGTCCTTACCATAGGCATCACAAATTACCATTGGAATGGCTGGAGCAGATGGATTACCAAAGCGATCAAGACACAAAGGCATCTTGGTAGGTTCTACTTTCAGTTTCTTGCAAAGCATTTTACTAATAAATTGGTTTGCCTGATGGAAAGCCAAACAATCATAATCCTCAACTGTTGTTCCGGTCTTAGCCCAAAACTCCTTGATGGTACGTGGAACAGCCGAAATGGTAAATGCAAACACATCCTCACCCTGCATAATGGTGTTGTAGAGAGTGCGCACATTACCATCAGGCCATGTAAAGCTCTCAGTTGTAGCATTCAGATTTCTGAAGCCGCCAGCAGGAGCAATGATGGACTTGTAGCCACTACCATCAGTCTTTAGAATGCCTTTGATGCTTGAGTTTTCCTCTGTTTTCTCCAGCAGAATAGCACCACCACCATCTCCGAAGAGCATTGCCACAGACTTATCTTTAGAGTTTGTCATCTTGGTTAACGACTCACCTACAAGTAACAGAGCCTTGTTTACATCTGAGTTAGCCATTAGTGAACAAACTACATTAAGACCATATACAAAAGCTGAGCAACCAAGACTTATGTCAAATGATACGCAATCCTTATCCAATCCCAGACGCTTGTGTAGCACACATGCTGTAGCAGGTCTACGATAGTCGGTACTATGAGCAATGAATACTAAAGCTCCAATTTCCTTACGATTCACATTTTTGGTCTTGATGATATTCTCTGCTGCCACATAGCAAAGGTCTGATGCTGTTTGATACTCTGAAGTCTTACGGAATTCCTTCACGCCCGTCGAATCCTGAAACTTCTTCACTGCTTCCTCACCAAACTGATCGTAAAAATCTTCACCTCTTACAACCTTTGTAGGTACAGTACTTGCTACACCTGAAATCTTTATATTCTTGAATTGAAAAAACGCCATATTATTTAATAAATTTAGCTACTTCTATTTTAAGCAACGACCACCATCAATTAGCAGATTAGTGCCAGTAACCCATGCAGATGCATCGCTAAGAAGATATATAATAGCCCAAGCAATCTCCTCGGGCTTTCCATATCGTTTTAAAGGGAATGTTTTCCTATCCTCTTCTAATTGTTCCTCAGATGCTGCAAGATGTGACATAATATCTGTTTCCGTCATTCCTGGACATACCGCATTGACACGGATACCCTTACTCGCAAGTTCCTTGGCAGCTCCCATTACAAAAGTGCTAACAGCACCCTTTGTTGCTGCATACATAGTATTACCTGGACTTACACGTCCCAAACCTGAGACAGAACTAGTAAATACAACAGAAGAATTTGCACGCAGTTTCTTTTTCTTTACTAGGCCACTAAGAATCATTATTGGTGCAATGGTATTCACTTTAAGCAAGTCGCTTAAAACATTGAATTTGATGAATGGAACAGGTACTGTCATTGTGGTACCTGCATTATTTACCAACCCTTGTATTTCCGGTACTTCATCTATAAGAAGGCTTACTTCTTTTTCCTTGCTAAGATCACACTCAATTACCTGATGACCGTGGCCTTCCATCATTTTTAGAGTTTCTTCTAACTTTTCTTTGTTGCGGGCACTCAAAATAACATGAGCACCAAGCCTGGAACACTCTATAGCTACCGCCCTTCCTATTCCAGACGAGGCTCCTGTTACTAAAATTGTTTTGCCTGTAAGGGCATACGGATTATATTCCATGAACTACAGTTTGCTTTTTACAATTTCATAAAGCTCTGCTGGAGTGTTTGCCTTACGCATATCCTCACCACGGAGAGTTACTTCAAATTCTTCGTCGACCATAGCGATGATTGAGAGACCGATAAGAGATGACCACTCCACTAACTCACGGAAATTTTTATCAGCAGTGATTTCACTTGCATCTGTCTCGTCAAACTGCTCTGCAAAGAGCTCTACAAATTCTTCTAATGATTTCATAATTAAAAATTCAAAATGTTATAACTTTATGTTTTATTATTTTCTTGAAAAGAATACGCTTTCGTTCATCAGGAAGTGCAATTTTTTCCAACGGTTCTGTATCGCGATCTCTTAAATTAAATTTATATACAGCTTTATTGAATTTATCAACTTCAAAGAATATTTCACTATATCCTAAGTCAACCAAAACATTACCCTTAATATAACTCATTTCGATAGGTCATCAAATTGGTCTGCGAAATTTTGAATAAAATCTTGTATTTCCATATCATTATTACTTAAATTTAATATTTCAGCAATGTTGCAGGATTGCCATATACTGTTGTTCCCGATTTTACCTTACGGACCGCAACAGAAGAAGCACCAACAACGGCTCCTTCTTCAACTTTTACATGTGGCAAAAGAATAGCACCGGTATGTAAAGTTACCATATTCTCCAATTGAGAGAATCCCCCCATAAAAGAATAAGTGTTCAAATGACAACAACTGCCTATAATAGCATCATGCCCAATAGTTACAAAAGGCTGGAAAGTCACAAAGTCAGCAATTGTAACATCGCAACTTATATTTACATTACGACAGATGATACATCCTATTCCCATATTGGTATTCTTACCAATTGTAGCTGATCGGTGGATGAGATTAATAAAATGTGCCTTCTTTGCCTGAAGGATATCTACATAATGTTTTTTATAAATTACATCACCTAACGCACAAATAAATACATCATCTGACTGCACCGCATAATTTTCTACTGAACTGATAATTGAAGGATAACCGTCATATCCATCTAAAACCTCCTTTTTATCATCCAAAAAACCTTTTATTGTAAATTCAGTACCATAACCAATGCTTTCCAATGCTAAATTGTATATCTCTCTCCCAAAGCCACGAGCCCCTATTATCAATAGATTCTTCATAAGATTTACATTATACAATCCAAAACTCTTTTTATATCCCCATCACCTAACGCATGATGCATCGGCAGACAGATAACACTATCTGCCATTCGATGCGCATTAATCAAATTTTCAGGCATGGCACTTTGCAAAGCCCGATAAGTACCGAACGTACTTATCAACGGATAAAAATACCTGCGTCCTAACACATTATGCTCTTTCATCCTGTAATAAAGTTCATCACGAGTCATACCATATTTCTCTGCATCTATAAAAATGGGGAAGTATGAATAGTTGTGCTTCACGCCCGGCATATCATCAAAGAATGTGATACCATCCACCCCACTCAACGCTTCACGGTACTTTATGGCAACCTGACGACGTGCAGCAATGGCGGAATCCACCTGCCTCAGATTCAGCAGTCCGTATACGGCACGCACTTCATCCATTTTACTGTTTATACCCGGAGCCACCACGGTCACCTCATCAGCAAAGCCAAAATTCTTCAAATAGTCTATACGTTTCTTGGTTTGTTCATCGTGCATGACCAAAGCACCACCCTCTATCGTATTATAAACCTTGGTGGCATGGAAACTGAGTGTGGACATATCCCCTGCATTCAGAATGCTTTTACCGTTTACTTCCACACCAAACGCATGGGCCGCGTCATAAATAACTTTCAAGCCATACTTGTCGGCTATCTCCTGAATACGCACGGTATCACAGGGCTTCCCATATACATGAACCGGCATAATGGCCGTTGTTCTGGGTGTAATGGCAGCCTCTATCTTATCCGGATCCATATTACCTGTAGACGGGTCGATATCCACGAAAACCGGAGTGATACCATTCCACCAAAGGGCATGGGTGGTAGCCACAAAACTATAAGGGGTGGTTATCACCTCGCCCGTTATTCTCAAAGCCTGCAAAGCAGTTATCAATGGCAGTGTCCCATTGGTGAAAAGACTGATAAAAGGTACTTTCAGATAAGCAGCCAGTTCCTTTTCCAGTTGCTTATGAAAAGAACCATTGTTTGTTATCCACTTGCTCGCCCAAATTTCCTTGAGCATTGCGTGAAAATCGTCAAGGTCCGGCAGTAACGGAGACGTTACTGTTATCAAACTTTTATCCATATCATTTTTTTTAAATTTATCTTTTTGAGAACAATGAGAACAGTTCCTGTAGTTCCTGAAAGCGGAGAATCCTTGTTACAGCCAGATAAAACCCACTGCCCAAAATGATGCCGCCCAGCAACTGGGCATACAGATTCTCAGTCATCCACTGAAGGGAAAACACAAGGACAAACATCAGCAAGGAAACCACCAGAGTGGGAAACAAATCGCGCATCTGCATGATAAAACCGACTTGTATCAGCTTTCCTGTATAAAAGGTATTGATTACCAGGCAAAGAAGGGAGCTTACCACTCCCCCAAAGCACATGGTTTTCAGACCTAGAGGAATGGTCAGGCAAAGGATGCTGACTCCTATCGCCTTCTTGATAATTTCCAACCGAAGGAAAAGATCGGAACGTCCCTGTACCTGTAACAGGTTCAGATTGATGGCATGAATGGGATACCACATCATCGAGAAACAGATGATTTGAAGCAGAACCGCACAGAATATCCATTTCTCACCCAACACAATCCGGATAAACGGAAAGGAAACCGCTGCAAGTCCTGTCATAAGAGGAAAGACCACATAAGCGGACAACTTGAGAAATTTACGATACACTCCCCGTAATCTGTCAATATCATTTTGTATACTGCAAAGCACGGGATAAGTCACACGTTGCAGTATCCCTGTAATATTAGAAGAGGGAAAAACAGAGAATTGCTGGGCCCGTGTATAATGTCCCAAATCACCGGCGGAAAAGACCTTGCCTATGACAATGGGATAAATATTGTTGTAAGTGGTATCCAGCAGACCGGACGCCAACAGTTTGGAGCCAAAGGAGAACAATTCCCTGAAAGATTTCCAGGAATAGGTTCTCATGGGCTTCCATTTTGAAAAGATCCATAATAACAAGGTGTTTATCCCCAGATTGACCAGTTGCTGGCATACCAATGCCCATATGCCAAATCCTGTATAAGCCAATATGATACCTGCCATACCGGAGATAACAGCAGCAATCAATGATGCCTTTGCCTGGGTCTTGAAATCTATCCTGACTGTCAGTAGTGCACGCTGGACTACAGCCAGTGAGTTAAAGATTATACCCAGGCATACCACTCTCATCACTAAAGAAAGTTCGGGAAGTCCATAAAAATCCGCCACCCAAGGCGCGGAGATATAGAATAACAGATAAAGTGCAAGACCGACAGCTATATTGAAATAAAACACAGTAGAATTATCTACTTCTGTCCGGTTTTGTTTACGTATCAAGGCCTGGGAAAATCCACTGTCTATCAATGATTGGGAAACAGCCAAGAATATGGTCAGCATTCCGACAAGGCCGTAATCCTCCGGAGTTAGCAGTCTGGCCATGATAATCATGATTACAAACTGAATACCTTGCACAGAAAAGCGTTCTATCGAACTCCAAAGAACCCCCTTGGTCGCTACTTGTTTTAAGGAATTGGACATATTATTGTCATTCAGTTAAATAGGGAATATAATATGTATCCTAGTCCACCTTTTCGAACGGAAAAGCATGAAGATAGCTGATAGCCACCGTCATATTTCCAAAAGCGAACACCAACCTTGTATTGCGATGCAGCCGCATGATGCACCCCTCCTTGCCATGAAAGATGCCGCCGGTAATGCGAATACGTTGTTTCTTCTGAAGATAAGCCTCTAAAGGACGGTTCAACAGTTCAATGTTGTAGGGCATGGATTCATATAGATAGATGAATTCCTCCATCTGACACTGGGGAATGACCGCAGCACGATGGGTAACGTAGTCCGTTACCAGATATTGGCGGGGGAGCATGGCAGACAAGATGCGCTGAAGTTGCTCCAAAGGAGCGCACACAAATAACCAACCGCTACTTTGTACTTCCTTTTCATCTGTCAGGGCATTGAGTTGTGAGGCAGAACCGGTGGAAAAGGCTTCCTTCACGATTCTGGCGGATTCACGGCGAGCAGCATACTCTTGTTTAGTATAATCACACTGTTCGAAACGTTTCCGATGACCTGCCTCGGTATAAGAAAATACTTTGAAACAGAAGTAACATTCCTCGGTTATCCCTTCCGAAGTACGGAGCTTTACTGCTTTTCTGCCACTGAAGACTGCAATATAACGCTTCAGTTCCTTATAGGAAAGATACATATAGTACCACGAGAGTTCAGGGTGTTCTTTCCCTATTCCAGCCTGTGGCTTGGTTACTGCATTTGACCCCGGGTCTGAAGCAGAAGCGATTGAACTGCAGAGCAGTAACTTAGGCGCTTCGCTCGTTATGTCTTGATTGTCATTTGTTGTTCCCATCAAAACATTACATTTTATCATACCTTTATTTGAAAAAGAGGAACAGATTTGCTATCAGATATCCTCTATATTTTGGGGTTCTCTTCGTAAGAGAACCCCAAGTTTTATTAAATGCCTGATAATATGGTTTATAGGAGTGCTTTCGACCTTGATTTTGCAAACAATCGCGAATTTGAAGCCAATTTTGAGGTCTTTTTTTAATGATGATATTTCGATATTAAGGAATTATAGTTATCTTTGCAGCGAAATGGGGTTCTCTTACTAAGAGAATCCCAAGTTTTATTAAACAGTAAAAATGAAAATCTTTTGATTGTCAGCCTATTATATCATAGGCTTGTTATTGCAACTAATTTTCCATATTTAGATTTTCATGATGCAATTTAGGTTGTACCTATTCACAGCTTATAAATAAGTATATTTTAATAAAGTAATACATTAGCAAACGTATATATCTCTTTATGCTTAGGATAATTTGAGATAAAAAAAGAGGAAGCGTCCTCTCCCGAGATTACGCTTCCTCCATCCATACTAATTAAATCTTAATTTTGCAGTCTGAAGACTACAGGAACAGTGTATTTCACCCTCACTGCTTTTCCTCTTTGCTTGCCGGGCTTCCATTTTGGCATGGAACTGATCACGCGGATTGCTTCCTTGTCCAGATACGGATCCACGCTCTTCACCACTACCGGATTCAGAATCTCGCCATGAACACCCACAATAAACTGTACCACAACCTTACCTTGAACTCCCTGCTCGGCACTGACAGTAGGATATTTGATGTTTTCACTCAAATACTTCATCAAATCAGCAGTACCATCACGAAACATCGGCATCTCTTCCACCACCACAAATTCCACATTTTCATCCACTACTTCCTCGGGTACTTCAACAGGAATGGGTATAATAACAGGAGCGTCCGTAGGGTCCGAAGCGGCAATATCGCCTTCTATTTCCGTCGAGTTATCATCCACTATGTTGAGCTCATCCGGGTTGACGGCAACCGGAGGTGGCGGTGGGGGCAGAGGTTTATCCTGATTGTAGGTTACAGGAACTAATTCTTCAAAGAAATCCGGGTCACTGACTAGATCACTGATCGTGTAAGTTACATTACGTTCAGTCCATTCGAACGAAACAAACATAAACGACAGCGTCACAATGAGACCCATGAACAGCCAACGGGACTTGCCCTTTTCAAGGTCGGCTCTTCGTGTTTTTTTCACTTCCATAACAAGTGTTTTTTAATTAGACAATATGTGAGTAAAAATCTCAGTGTCCGCTTTTAAACTGGAAGTAAGATAGTTAAAATATAGATAAGTTAAAAGAAAAAGGAACGTCTTATATTATTTTTTAATATAAAACACCCCAAATTCAATTCCGTTAAACAATTAATTAAAAATCAGCTGTTTATTTAGTTAATATTCAATTTTACGTTAACATATCCTGCTTACTCTACGGCAATGCCGGTTTCCGCCAATACAGACATCTTTTATCACAAACTCACTATCTCCTGCAGAATACCTACCGCAGTCTCTACCGTTTCCACATTCTTGACTACCATACTACGCTTGCCGTTCTGCTCACGCAAATTGCAGTAACGCGGATTCTTGCTCATGTAATCAATCACCTTGCCAAAAGCCGCACTTTGATAATAAGGACTTTCCTGATTACTGATAAAGAACAAAGTCATTCGTCCGGCTTTCAAGAATACTTTTTCCACCCCCAACCGTTTAGCCAATCTGCGCAAAGGTACGATACGCAGAAGTTCCAGCCCTTCGGGAGGAACCTTTCCGAAACGGTCCTCCAACCGTGCCTTGAAAGCGAGCAGGTCCTTATCCAATTCCAATCCGTCCAGTTCACGATAAAGCAACATACGTTCGCTGCTGCTGGGGATATACTCATTAGGGAAAAGCAATTCCAAATCACTTTCCACCTGACATTCATCCACAAAGTTCTCGCCACTGATTTTCTCTTCTCCCGCTGCCTGCAACTCCTCTGCGTAAAGATCGGCAAACTCATCCTCTTTCAATTCCTTCACCGCTTCAGCCAATATCTTCTGATAAGTTTCATAGCCCAAATCGGCAATGAAACCACTCTGCTCCGCCCCCAGCATATTTCCTGCTCCACGGATATCCAAATCCTGCATGGCTATATGAATACCGCTGCCCAGATCACTGAAATTTTCAATGGCTTGAAGACGACGCTTTGCCTCAGGAGTCAGTGAAGTCAACGGAGGCGCCAACAAATAACAGAATGCTTTTTTATTGCTTCTTCCCACACGTCCACGCATCTGGTGCAAATCACTCAAGCCAAAATTCTGCGCCTGGTTGATGATAATCGTATTGGCATTCGGTATGTCAATGCCACTCTCGATAATGGTGGTTGCCAGCAGCACATCATAATCATAGTTCACAAAGTCGAAAATAATCTTTTCCAGCTTTTCGGGCTCCATCTGTCCATGACCTATGCAGACACGGCAATCGGGTATATTCCGCTTGATCATGGCTTCCAATTCTACCAGATTCTGTATGCGGTTATTGACAAAGAATACCTGTCCGTTACGGCTCATTTCAAAATTGATCGCTTCCGTTATGATATCTTCATTAAAGGTATGCACCTCTGTCTGAATGGGATAACGGTTGGGAGGCGGAGTCTGAATAACAGAAAGATCACGGGCGCCCATTAACGAGAACTGCAAAGTACGGGGGATGGGGGTAGCGGTCATAGTAAGTGTATCCACATTCACTTTCATCTGACGCAACTTCTCTTTCACACTTACTCCGAACTTCTGTTCCTCATCAATGATCAGCAATCCTAAATCTTTGAACTTAACGCTTTTACCGATGATTTTATGTGTACCGATCAAAATATTTATTTTTCCATCCGCCAGTTCTTTCACTATTCTGGAAACATCTTTCGTACTGCGGGCACGGCTCAAATAATCCACCTTACATGGAAAATCTTTCAACCGTTCGCTAAAAGTCTGAAAGTGCTGATAAGCTAAAACCGTAGTGGGAACCAGCACAGCCACCTGTTTGTTATCTGTCACAGCTTTGAAAGCGGCACGAATCGCTACTTCGGTCTTTCCGAATCCCACATCACCACACACTAAACGGTCCATAGGGCGATCGCTCTCCATATCGGCTTTGGCATCTTGGGTCGCCTTCAACTGATCGGGGGTATCCTCATAGATAAAGCTTGCCTCTAATTCATGTTGCATAAAACTGTCGGGACTATACGAAAATCCTTTTTCCTGTTTACGTTGCGAATACAGTTTGATCAGATCACGAGCTATATCTTTGATTTTACTCTTGGTACGCTCTTTCATTTTTTCCCACGCACCGGTTCCCAATTTGTTCAGGCGGGGAGTTTCTCCCTCCTTCCCTTTATACTTGGATATTTTATGCAGGGAATGAATGGAAACAAATACCACATCCTCATTCTGATAAGTAAGTTTAATCACTTCCTGAGTGGTATTTCCATTCGGAATGCGTACCAAACCGCCAAAACGACCTACACCATGATCTATATGTACCACAAAGTCACCCGGCTCAAACTGGCTCAACTCTTTTAAGGTCAACGCCACCTTACCGCTACGCGCCTTGTCGCTACGAAGATTGTATTTATGGAAACGGTCAAAAATCTGATGGTCTGTAAAAAAGCAGCTTTTCAATACATTATCTGTAAAGCCCTCATGTAAAGTCTTGTTGACCGGAATGAACGTGATATGATCACCACGCTCCTCAAAGATATCTTTCAGACGCTTTGCCTGCTTCTCACTATCGGTACATATATATAAGGTGTAACCTCGTTTCTGATAATCAGTGAATGAAGTGCTTACCAAATCAAAATTCTTATGAAAAATAGGCTGGACTGTCGTATCGAAAGCCAACGTAGCCTGTGGAGTTCCTGTAGGTTTGTTACCAAATTCAATCCGTTTGAATTCCAAAGCCCGTACTGTAAATTCCGCCCCGTCTATCAGCTTCAGTTCCAAATTCATCAGTTCCGTCTTCTCTCCCTCGTATGCGGCAAGCGCCTGAGGAGAGAGTGCCTCCTCCCGTACTACCTGTATTCTTTCACGTACCCAAAGAAAATCTTTCATTGCCAGAACTGTTTCCCGAGGAATGAATTCAAAGAAAGACACCCCGCTCTTGTCGGCGGCATTCGTCAGCTCGGGCACGATGGCAATGCTCTGTTTCTTCTCTTTCGAAAGCTGGTTTTCCACTTCAAAAGTACGGATGCTGTCTACCTCGTCACCAAAAAAGTCAATACGGTAAGGATACTCGGAAGCAAAAGAGAAGACGTCAATAATACTACCGCGTACAGCATATTGCCCCGGTTCATAAACATAATCTACATGCTCGAATCCGTAACCGGACAGCACTTCCGTGATAAACTCTGTGTCCACATGCTCACCCACACCAAGTTTTAACGTCTTGTCCATCAGTACCTTTTGTGATACCACTTTCTCCGCCAACGCTTCAGGATAAGTCACCACACATAGCGGATCGCCTTTCTGTAAACGGCTCAACACTTCCGTACGCAGGATCTCATTGGCTGCATCTTTCTGCCCATATTTAACAGCCCGACGATACGAGGATGGAAAGAACAAAATATGCTCATCACCGTTCACCTGTGTCAGGTCATGATAAAAGTAACCCGCTTCCTCCAAGTCACCCAGTACAAATACAAATGTCTGTTTATTCTCTCTAAGAAAGGAGGAAACAAATAAAGCTGCCGCAGAAGCATATAATCCTCCCAGGAAAATAGTCCTCACTGAGGAATCTTCCAATAACGCAGCCAGTCCCTTAGTGTTAGGATGACCGGCATAAATACGTTGCAATTCCGAAATATCCATATCTTTTTTTAAGATGGGGACAAAATTAAAGAAATATCTGATTACTTCCTCCTTTTTTTGCCAACTATTCAAGATTTTCCTATTTTTGTACGCTAATATATAACCCCATGGAAACAAAAGCAATAAACACAAAATTGAAAGGACACGCACGTGTAGATGTAGCTGATGTGCTACGCGGACTGGCAGTGATGGGAATCATCATCCTGCACTCTATCGAACATTTTAATTTCTACTCATTTCCCGATACAGCCGGACAAAGTGCGTGGCTGAACTTCTCGGACAAAGCCATTTGGAACGGGTTATTCTTCATGTTCGGCGGAAAAGCATACGCCATATTCGCTTTACTTTTCGGTTTTAGTTTTTTTATTCAAGATGACAACCAACGCCTACGGGGCAATGATTTCCGTCTACGTTTTTGTTGGCGGTTAATTCTTCTTTTCCTGATAGGTAATATCAATGCCAGTTTTTTCACAGCGGAAGTGCTGGTCCTTTATTCTTTAGTAGGTTTCATCCTGCCACTGACTTGCCGGCTGAAAGACAAATGGATATTTGCATTGGCATGTCTGCTATTAATCCAGCCATTGCCGCTTTATTATGTAATGCGTGCCTGCCTCGATCCGGAATTTGTTACTCCGGCCATCCCCACCCGCAGCTTCTGGAATGCAACTTTTGCAGTGCAAAGCAATGGTAATTTTCTGGAAACCATCCGTGTCAATTTATGGGAAGGACAGTTGGCAAGCCTTGCCTGGGCCTGGGATCACGGACGGGTATTCCAAACAGCCGCCCTCTTCCTGCTCGGTATGCTGATAGGGCGCAAGGGACTTTTTTTGAAAGAGCACTTGAAGGTATGGAACAAGGTACTTGCAGGCTCACTCATCTCATTTTTCCCTTTATATGGGTTGGGCAATATGCTACCAGACTTTATCACAAATAAATCCATTCTGACCCCTCTTTCACTAATCATCACCTCGCTTTCCAATTTTGCATTTATGCTGATTCTGGTATCCGGTGTCGTCTTCGCTTTTTATAAGACAAACTTACACGACGGATTAATGAAAATAACGCCATACGGAAAGATGAGCCTTACCAATTATATCACTCAAAGTATAGTAGGTTCCATGTTATACTACAACTGGGGATTTGCATTGCACAATCAGTTTGGTATCACAGCCAGCTGCCTGGCAGGAATAGTTTTCTTCATCTTGCAATTCTCTTTCTGCCGCTGGTGGATGAATCACCACTCTCACGGTCCGATGGAATATATATGGAAACGGGCAACCTGGCTGAAATAAGCCAAGAACCGAAGTCTGCCCGCATTTGTTTATAAAAGACATACAAATAGAACTTTAAAATATGCGCGAAGAAATCATAAAACTATTAGACCAATATCGGTTAAAAGAAGCATTATCCCAAATGACAGGATATGCCACCCATACTTCCGACTGGCAATTAAAGAATGAGCTAGAAGCCCTGCAAACGTCATACGACCTGATGCTGCAATATACTTCAAAAGGGATGAAAGATCCCAATAAGGTAGAAATATACCATAAAATGTTGCGCACGGCATACGAACTGACCGACCGTATCCATATAGCCGTACAGGCAACACAAAATTATGGAGCCTATTATGACACAATGCGCACTTTTGTCCAAAGCCCTCCCCACAGCTATGCCGAATTACAAATGCAATTGGAGGCATATACAGAAGATATGGCTACAGCCCCATTGATATATACCACCGAGGCCAAAAGAAATGAAGAAATGGATGCCATGAGAAAACGTCACGAAACAGCCGTAGACGAATTATTTGAAAAAATATGGGTATCCACCCGGTGGAGTGAATCGGAATATGCTGAAGCGCAAATTTTGTTCAACTCACTATTGATCCAAGTCAACGACCTTTCCATAATGGTCAGCGCCGTCACCATGAGCCTGCTGCAAATATTCGACATCCGCAAGTTCATGTTTCTATTGAACGCCTATACCCATCAGGATACCATGCTGAATCAGCGGGCTATTGCAGGGATCGCACTAACATGCTACTATTATGAAAAGCGTATCCTTCAATACCCTGAAGCCGTGTCGCGCATAAATGAACTGAATGAAAATACCGAGTTCATCAAAAACCTGCATCATATCCAGATTCAATTATTGCAATCTTCCCGTGAAACCCGAAAGATAGACAAGAAAATGCGTGAAGAAATCATTCCCGAAATGATGAAAAATCCCAAACTTAATTTGGAAGGACTGGATGAAGATGCCGAAGATCATAATCCGGAATGGGAAGAATGGATTGACCGTTCAGGCATTACCGATAAATTGCGCGAATTAGGTGAACTGCAAATGTCCGGGGCGGATGTGTATATGAGTACCTTTTCACAGCTGAAACAATTCCCGTTTTTCCGCAAAATTTCTCACTGGTTCTATCCTTTTGACCCCCAATATCAGGATATCGCCAAATTATCTCTCGGAAATGACGAACAAAAAATCTCTCTGCTCAACATTTTGATGAACTCGGATGTATTCTGCAATTCCGACAAATACTCTTTTTGTTTTACCATGTTACAAATGCCGGAAAGCCAAAGAAATCTCATGCAGCAACAATTGAACGAACAACATGAGGCTTCTGAAGAACTGAAAGAACGTTTAAAAGAAATGTCACAATCAAAAGCTCGCGCTGAATTCGTGAGCCGGCAATATATTCATGACCTCTACCGTTTCTTCAAATTATGGTCAAGAAGACATGAAATACATGACATTTTTGAGGACACTCTAGACTTATGGAATAAAGAAACATTGTCTCAAGCCTTGTTGCACAAAGATTATATCAACAAGCTGGCAGATTACCTATTCACACACGACGACCTGACAGAAGCCGGGATTCTCTATGATAAATCAATTGAATTATACAATCGTAAAAATGCTGAATTATGGCAGAAAGCAGGTTTCATTTATCAGAAAATCGGTTCCTATAAAAAAGCGATAGATTATTACCTGCAATCAGATCTGCTGATCCCTGATAACGCATGGAATAACCGCCATTTGGCACAATGTTATAGAAAAGAAGGAAACTACCAACAAGCTTTGGAATATTATAATAAGGTGGAACAAGTACAGCCTGACAATCTGAATCTGACGCTACAAATAGGACAATGCCTGATGGCACTGGAACGATACGATGAAGCACTGGCTTATTTCTTCAAAGTGGAGTATCTGGATAAAAAGCCACAGAATGCCCGACGCGCCATCGGATGGTGTTCCTTCATTACCGGCAACCATCAACAAGCCAAGAAATATTACGACTTGCTGATATCCGAGCCCAAACCCATTATGGAAGACTGGATGAATGCAGGACATGTGTATTATATCCTGAATGAAACAGAAAAATCAATAGAATATTATCGCAAAGCCCAGGAACTATGCGACAGTCATGATGAGTTTATCCGTCTTTACCAAATAGATAAGAAAGACTTGATAAAGCAAGGCGCCAATGAAGTAGACTTGTTTATACTTCCCGATGAATTAATTTAAAGGATTATAAGATAAATCTATTCGGGATAGAAGTTTGGTATAATTATATAAAACTTCTATCCTGACCGGATTCTCATCATCCAGACGATAATTGGCATGCACATTATAAGTGCTTAAACCATGATTCATACAATATCCGATATCATTAGGTAAGGCTGTTCTATTCCTCAACTGCCCAAGATTCAATAAAAAATAGAAGAAACTATCCACCCCATCATAATCAATCACATAAGCCTGTAAATTCAAATTCGCCTGATAGTTAATGTTATTATCATAATTATAATAAGTATGACAACTAGACACACTATCATTTGCTTCAGTAAAAACAGTCATTACTTCCTTCAACCGTCCCAATTGATCAAAAACATATTTTCCTTGCACTTTTCTCAAGAAACGATAATCGGAAGTAGCACGATAATCAGAATTGATAAAAATAGTATCTCCTTTATAATCATAGACAGTCTGTTTATCAACTTCATAAACCTCCTCTTCTACCTTCAATATACAACGGGCCCTACTTTCCCTCGCCTTGCCTTTTCCTATTTGAAACGTAACATTGCAAAGCTTATTGCCGGTATTCAAACAATCCATCTGTCCGATTGTGATTTGGTCGCCCTCATACCTTACCGGGGTATCTCCATACTTTATAATTTTACCATCACGATCATATTCCAATTTCAAAACTTGTTCTTCCTCTCCTGTCAAATCGGTGACCTTAGTCACATACATGTCAGCCATTTTTTCTTTACATCCTCCAACAACAAACAAGAGAATTAATAAAGAAATATATTTTACAAACAACTTCATTTTCATAAGTCAAGCATCATCTCTATGCAAATAAAATAAAAAATATTAGAACTAAGCACAATTTGGAGCTTTTTAACTCAACTTCTTTACCCTCACGCTGTTTTAAACAGCAATTATAATAAGAAGTGAAATATGGAATGGATTATACATCTTTTGAGACAACATTCAGAACTGGCGATTTTTCTGACAATCGCCGCAGGCTTCTGGATTGGAAAAATGAGAATAAAACAATTCAGTTTGGGAATCGTCACCAGTGTATTGCTAGTAGGGGTATTAGTGGGACAGCTTAACATTACAATAGAAGAACCGGTGAAATCCGTGTTTTTTCTTTTATTCCTTTTTGCCATCGGATACAAAGTGGGACCACAATTCTTTCGCGGACTGAAAAAAGATGGTTTACCTCAAGTAGGATTCGCCGTACTCATGTGCGTAGGTTGTTTGGTTATCACTTGGTTATTAGCTACCTTAATGGGATATAATGCCGGTGAAACAGCCGGGTTACTGGCCGGAGCACAAACTATCTCTGCCGTCATAGGGGTAGCGGAAGATACCATAAACGGACTCAACATAGCCTCTTCCCAAAAAAGTGATATGATTAATATCATTCCCGTGGCATACGCTGTAACTTACATTTTCGGTACGGCAGGCTCTGCCTGGGTCCTCTCTTCTTTAGGTCCTAAAATGTTGGGAGGATTAGAAAAAGTGAAAGCCGCCTGCAAAGAGCTAGAAACCCGAATGGGTACCAGCGAAGCAGACGAGCCCGGATTTGAACAAGCACGCCGTCCGGTAGTTTTTCGCGCTTACCGCATAGAGAACGATTGGTTTGGCAACGGCAAGACCGTTGACCAGCTAGAATCCTATTTTATTTCACAAGGGAAAAGATTGTTTGTTGAAAGAATGCGACATGGATCTTCCATTGTCAATGATATTATTCCCGGACAATTATTACAAAAAGGAGACGAAGTGGTACTGAGCGGAAGAAGAGAATTCGCCATTGGTGAGGAAGACTGGATTGGAGAAGAAATCGTCGATCCCCAACTGCTTGATTTCCCTGTGGAAGTACTCCCTGTCATGATACACAAAAAGCCATATTTCAACCAAAAATTGGACTTCATACGCCGTCAAAGCTTTATGCATGGAGTCAGTATACGCCGTATCAAACGGGCAGGTATTGATATCCCTGTTTTCGCACAAACCACTATCGACTGTGGAGATACTCTGGAATTGGTCGGTCTGAAAAAAGAGGTGGAATCTGCTGCAAAAGAACTAGGATATATAGACCGCCCCACCAATGCCACAGATATGACATTTGTAGGACTCGGCATTTTACTAGGAGGTATCATCGGGGCACTTGCAATCCATATCGGCGGAGTACCTATTAGCCTAAGCACTAGTGGAGGGGCCCTGATAACCGGATTAGTATTTGGCTGGTGGCGCAGCAAACGCCCTACCTTCGGACAAATACCGGAATCCTCTTTATGGGTGCTGAATAATGTAGGCTTGAATATGTTCATCGCCGTAGTCGGCATTTCTGCAGGACCCAGCTTTGTACAGGGACTAAAAGAAGTAGGTCCTATGTTATTTATCATAGGTGCGTTGGCTACTTCCTTGCCTTTATTATTAGGGCTGATTCTAGCCAGATATGTATTCAAGTTCCATCCCGCCCTCTCTTTGGGATGTACGGCAGGAGCCCGTACTACCACTGCTGCATTGGGTGCCATACAAGAAGCAGTAGGCAGCGAAACGCCTTCTTTAGGATACACCGTGACCTACGCCGTAGGAAATACACTACTCATCATCTGGGGAGTAATCATTGTATTATTAATCAACTAAAAAAACTAAACTCATACATTATGGAATATTTAAGTAATAAAAGCAGCGTTGCCCGAATGGACAAGAATTTGGAAAAGATCAGCCCTTTCGAATTAAAAAACCGTTTGATTGAAATGGCAGATGAAAGTGTGAAGAAAATGGCACACGTCATGCTGAATGCAGGCAGAGGTAATCCCAACTGGATTGCAACGGAGGCTCGTGAAGCATTCTTTGCCTTGGGCGGTTTTGGCATTGAAGAGTGTCGCCGGGTCATGGACATGCCCGAAGGCATTGCCGGTATTCCTCAAAAAACAGGCATAGCCCAACGTTTTGAGGAATACCTGAAAAAGCATGAAGGAAATGCGGGGACAGATCTATTGAAACGTACCTATAATTATATGCTGATGGAACATGCAGCCGATCCGGACGAGCTAGTACACGAATGGACCGAAAGTATTGTAGGCGACCAATACCCCATGCCTGACCGCATCTTGAAATATACAGAAATTTTAGTACAGGATTACCTGAATCAGGAAATGTGCAACGGGCAACCCCCGCAAGGCAAATTCGATTTATTCGCCACCGAAGGCGGAACAGCAGGGATGTGCTATGTATTTGACTCGCTGGAAGAAAATTTCCTGCTACACAAAGGAGATAGTGTAGCATTGATGGTTCCTATCTTTACACCCTATATTGAGATACCCGAATTGACACGTTACGATTATGATGTGCTCAATATTCCTGCAAATACTCTAAATGAAGAAGGGCTTCATACCTGGCAATACAAAGTGGAAGATATCAATAAACTGCGAGACACGAAATACAAAGCCTTGTTTATTGTCAATCCAAGTAATCCACCCAGTTATCAGTTAAGCAAAGAATGTGTAGATGCCCTGAAAGACGTAGTAACACGCTGGAATCCCAATCTGATGATTATAACAGATGATGTATATGGTACTTTTGTCCCTGGATTCCGCAGCCTAATGGCTGATTTGCCACAGAACACAATTTGTGTCTACTCTTTCTCCAAATATTTTGGAGCGACCGGTTGGCGCCTTGCTGTAATTGCCTTACATGAGAAAAATGTATTCGACAGAATGATTGCTAATCTGCCCCGCAAACGAAAAAGCGAACTAGCCAAACGCTATGGCAGCTTGAGCATGCAAGTAGAAAACATTAAATTCATTGACCGTATGGTAGCAGATAGCCGTCAAGTAGCCTTGAACCATACAGCAGGACTGTCCTTGCCACAACAAATGCAGATGTCACTCTTTGCTTCTTTTTCATTGCTGGACAAAGAAAACACGTATCGTCATGCCATGCTTAATTTAATCCATACCCGTCTGAAAGCATTATGGGACAACACAGGGTTCATTCTCCCCGACGATCCACTAAGGGCTGGTTATTATTCAGAGATAGACATGCTGGTATGGGCCAAAAAATTTTACGGAGATGAATTCGTACAACATCTGCAGACAACTTATAATCCATTGGACGTAGTATTCCGTCTTGCCAATGAAACAGGACTGGTCGTATTGAATGGTGGCGGATTCGACGGACCCGAATGGAGTGTACGTGTATCACTTGCCAACCTGAACGAGAAAGATTATATCAAAATCGGACTCAGTATCCGCAGAATTCTGAATGAATATGCTGACAAATGGAAATCTGAAAAGAACTAAAAAATTAAGAACGTCCGCCGTGAAGTCTGCTTGACCTAACCGGCGGATCTCTTTTTTATATAAAGGTTTTTTGGATTATTTATTCCAAACCTTATCCCTATTTTAAAATAAAATCCCTAGCTTTGCAGATCGAAAAAGGAATTAGATTATGAAGCATATACGGAGCACTTTTTTTCTTCTAACCACTTTATTTATAATGGCTTCATGTGGCGAAGACCGCAGTGGGGAATACTATGCATTAGTTGGAGAGAATTTATGGATAGAGCAAATAATGAAAGAGCATTATTTGTGGTATGACAGTATTCCGGCAATAAAGGAAACGGACTATTTTGCCGAACCGGAAAACTTCCTGCAAAAATTGGTTTATACCAAGGCACAAAACGGAAAAGGAGACCCGTATTCGTATATAGAAACAAAAGAAACTTCCGATGCGGCCCGTTCCTACCTGCAACGTACTTCTACTTACGGATTTGATTTTGAATTAATGACCGATCCCACCGGAATCTCATCACACGTATTTGCCCGTATTTTATTCGTACTGCCCAATTCACCAGCCTCAGAAGCCGGATTGGAACGAGGGAACTGGATATCAGCCATTGGCAAAGAAGAGCTAACCAACAATAATTACGGATATCTGATGGAAGGTGGCAATACAACTTTCGCCAGAGAAAGCTTGGTTTTTGATGAGGAAGGTAATTCCAGCTGGATTGCAACAGATACAGTCAAAGTAGCAGCATCACGACCCGTAGAATTGAATCCGTTCTATATAGATACCATATATGAAGTATCCGGAAGAAAAATAGCCTATATGGTCTACAATGAATTCAGTACAGGCCCCAATAACCAGGCAACAGATACAGAATACAGGGAACAAATGAAACAGATATTCGCCCGGTTCAAAGGGCAGTCACCCGATGCTTTTATTCTGGACTTACGATACAATCCCGGTGGTTATCTGAGTTGTGCCACAGATTTAGGAAGTTATCTGGCACCCGCAGTAGATCTAGGGAAAGTATTTTGCACAACTTTGTATAATAATATCAGTGACCCGCAAAAAGTTGATTTCCCCCTCAACACAGGACTTGCTTCTGAAAACTTGAATTTAAGCAAGCTTTATGTACTAACAAGCAAATTTACTGCATCGGCTTCAGAAGCTGTCATAAATTGTCTCCGTCCATATATAGGCACAGAAAATGTAGTGGTAATAGGTGAAACGACTGTTGGCAAAAATGTAGCCATGGAACCATACCAAGATGAGCGTTACAACTTTATTTTATGGCCGGTAGTGGCATACGTTCTCAACTCGGCAGGACAAGCCAACTATGTAAATGGCATCACCCCCGATTTCACATTGAGCGAACGTAACCTCATCTCCCCTCTCTACCCACTGGGAGACACCCAAGAGTATTTATTGAAGAACACCATAGCTTATATTACGACAGGAAGTATGCCCGACCTGCCACAAGCAGAAGAACAAGTATCAAAAGGAAAAATTATCTATAACTCACTGATTCGAAGAAGTATGAACGGCATACGGCTACGGTAGTCTGACTTATCCAGATACAACGCCCCATTTATTAAAGACCATGTTTAATGCATTTTAAACATGGTCTTGTTTTTTTCTGAAAAGAGAACTTATTAAAAACAAAACGGGCATAACAGATGTTATGTACCCAAATAACCATTAAAAACCTGACTTAACAATGAAAAAAGTATTTATTGCAGCAGCTTTGGCTGCCATGATTGTTTCCTGTGGCTCTAAAGGAAACAAAAGTGCTGAAATAATAGCCGAAAGTGAAAGTGACTCTATTTTCGCTGTGAACGACAGCACACTGGGTGAGTTACAAACATATAGCTATGAAGGTATTCTGCCAGCTGCCGATGCCGAAGGAATCAACTATCAACTGACGCTTCAGGAGGCAGGCCAAGACTCACTGGGAACGTACAATCTGACGACCACTTATTTAGGAACAAAAGATGGTAACCAGGCATTTACCGACAGTGGTACAGTTGTAACTATTATTGGAATTCCTAATGACAGCACCGCTATCGTTTATCAATTAGTTTCCGCTACTCCGGGACACGAAAAGACAAACTTTTTGGCAGAGGGTGACAGTGCACTGACAATGATTGGCAAGGACTTCAAGAAAGCTGTTTCTAAACTAAATTACACTTTAAAAAAGAAACTCTAATTAACCCGGCAGCAAAAAAATTCACTAAAGAACAGACTGTTAGTGAACAAAAACATAAGCTGGCCGTTGTATGAGAGAAACTAGACGAAAACAATTAGTATTAACTTAAACAAAAACTTGACATGAAAAAATTAATTCCTATCCTACTGGCGGTCTTTGCCTTGGTATCTTGCGAGAAAGACCCGGACATGGACAAATTGGACAATGAGTATCTGGTATTCACCAGTCATGACACTAGTACTAAATTCAATGATTTCAGTACTTATTATATCCCTGACAGCATCCTGATCATCGGTGACAAGAAAGACCCTGAATACTGGAAGGACGAGAATGCACAGACCATCATCAATGCATTCAAGACTAAGATGAACGCTGCCGGCTACACCGCAGTTGATAAAGACGACGCCGACCTCGGTCTACAGGTGAGTTATGTAGCAAGTACTTACTATTTCCATGGCTACTACAATGACGGTCCTTGGTGGGGCTATTACCCCGGTTATTGGTATCCCGGATACTGGGGCGGCAATTGGGGAGGTGGATGGTACTATCCCTATCCTATCACTTACAGCTATAGCACTGGTTCATTGCTGGCCGACATGATTAATTTAAAAAATGCTCCGGAAGGACAAAAAGAGAAATTAACTGTTGTCTGGAATGCATACATCAGCGGGTTGCTGGGCGGAAGTGGCAGTTTGAATGTAAACCGTACAACTACTGCCATCAACCAAGCATTCACTCAGAGTCCTTATCTGAAAAAATAAACGTAAGTGAAACAAGTATTCATTTAAAATAAAAAGGAAATATGAAAACTATAAAATATTTTACTCTCAGACTGATGGCGGTAGCCGCTATCGCCATAGCCTTTGCCCTGCCGGCAAAAGCACAGGTAACTCCGTTTACCTATTTCAATGTAGACTGGCAGTTCAACGCTCCTATCAGCAATAACTTTGCAAACAAAGCAAGCGGTTGGGGTATGAACTTCGAAGGTGGATATTATGTACTACCGGATTTGTCAATCGGTGCCTTCATCAATTATCATACCAACAATGAGTATATTTCACGTCAGACATTACCAATCAGCAATTCGGCAGCCCTGACAACCGACCAGCAACATTCCGTATTTCAGTTGCCTTTCGGTTTCGCGACACACTATCGCTTCAGTGACGGTGCATGCCAACCTTATATCGGATTGAAGCTGGGTGCCAACTATACCAAAATGTCCAGTGACTTTTACATTTACGAAGTGAAAGACAACACTTGGGGTTTCTATGTATCACCAGAAGTCGGTGTGAATATCTACCCTTGGACAAACAGTATCGGCTTCCATCTGGCAGCATTCTACAGCTACTCTACTAACAAGGGAACCGTATTTAACTATGATATGGATAAATTAAACAATTTCGGTTTCCGCCTTGGTGTGGCATTCTAAAGATTTCTAAACTATTCTGTTAAATAGGGGGATTATCCGTGCGCCAGGCAGGGGTAATCCTCTTTTTTTAATTAATAAAATTAAATTCTGACGGGAGTGTTAATATAATAGTTACTTTTGTATGATATTTATTCAGCTAATACAAAAAATGTATGGAGAAATCCGATAGTATTATTATTATACCCACCTATAACGAAAAGGAAAATATAGAGAACATTATCCGGGCTGTATTCGGACTGGAAAAATTCTTCCACATATTGATTATTGAAGATAACTCACCAGACGGCACGGCAACTATTGTCCGTAAACTGCAAACAGAATTCCCCGACCGTCTTTTCATGGTTGAGCGTAAAGGTAAATTAGGGCTGGGTACTGCTTACATTGCCGGATTCAAATGGGCGATAGAACATCAATATGATTTTGTATTTGAAATGGATGCCGACTTCAGTCATAATCCGAATGACCTGCCAAGGCTGTATAACAAATGTGCCGTTGAAGGCTATGATGTAGCTATCGGTTCACGCTATGTCAGTGGTGTGAATGTAGTGAACTGGCCGATGGGGCGTGTGCTGATGTCTTACTTCGCCTCCAAATATGTACGGATTATCACCGGATTACCCATACATGATACTACCGCCGGATTTAAATGCTATCGCCGTGAAGTCTTGGAAACAATCGGTCTGGACGGCATCCGTTTTAAGGGGTATGCATTCCAGATTGAGATGAAGTTCACTGCTTATAAGTGCGGATTCAAGATAGCCGAAGTTCCTGTGATTTTTGTCAATCGCGAATTAGGTACTTCAAAAATGAACGGAAGTATCTTCGGCGAAGCTGTACTAGGAGTCATTCAATTAAAACTGGGTAGCTGGTTCCGCAAATACCCACAAAAGAAAACAGTATGAAACGTACATGGATAAAGAATGCACGGATTGTGAATGAAGGCAAGATCTTTCACGGTTCGATAGTGATTGAAAATGAAGTCATAGCTGAAGTGCTGGCAGAAGAAACAGTTCCCGCCCAGCCTTGTGGAGAAATAATAGATGCGAAAGGCTATTATCTAATACCGGGAGTAATAGACGATCATGTACACTTCCGTGATCCGGGACTGACTCACAAAGCCGACATACATACTGAAAGCACAGCGGCGGCGGCAGGTGGAGTCACCAGTTTTATGGACATGCCCAACACCACTCCGCAAACTACAACCTTGGAAGCTTTAAATGCCAAGTTTGCGGATGCGGCAACCAAAAGCATCGTAAACTATTCATTCTATTTCGGAGCAACCAATACGAATGCGGATGTACTCCCCACACTAGATAAAAACCGGGTATGCGGTGTTAAATTATTTATGGGAGCCAGCACGGGAAATATGTTGGTAGACCGCATGGAAGTACTTAGAAAAGTATTTGCCAATGCAGGGATACTGATTGCAGCACATTGTGAGGAACAATCTATAATCAGCGCCAATACAACAGCCTTCAAAGAAAAATATGGAGAAGATCCTGATATAAAATACCACCCACAGATACGTAGTGCGGAAGCATGTGTATATTCTTCCTCATTAGCCATCCGGCTGGCAAAAGAAAACAATGCCCGCCTGCACATCCTGCACATCAGCACCGCACAAGAACTGGATTTGTTTGAAGACAAACCCCTGAGTGAAAAAAAGATTACTGCGGAAGCTTGCGTGTCACATCTATACTTCTATGACAAAGATTATGAGGCATTGAAAGGACATATCAAGTGCAATCCGTCCATCAAAACTTTAGAAGACCGGAATGCTTTGCGCAAAGCATTATCCACCAACCGCATAGATGTAATAGGTACAGACCATGCCCCTCATTTGCTGAAAGAAAAGGAAGGTGGGGCATTGAAAGCCGTATCGGGTATGCCGATGATACAGTTCTCATTGGTCGCCATCATGGAATTAGTACGCGAAGGCGTATTAAGCATAGAACAATTGGTTCAAAAAATGTGCCATGCACCGGCCGAATTATATAATATTGAAAGACGCGGTTACCTCCGCCCCGGTTATCAAGCTGACTTGGTACTAGTAAATCCGGATCATGAATGGACTGTAACAGCCGATTGCGTTTTAAGCAAATGCGGATGGAGTCCGATGGAAGGACAAAAATTCCATTCACGAGTAGAAAAAACATTCGTCAATGGTGACTTGGTTTACAGTGACAACAAAGTAGATGAAAGCCATCGCGGACAAGAATTAAGATTTAAAAGATGATTGTAGATTACAAGATTCACGAAGTCAGCGAATATATTAATTGGATTTATTTTTTCCACGCATGGGGGTTCCAGCCCAAATTTGCCGCCATCGCAGACATACATGGGTGTGATTCATGCCGTGCCATGTGGCTCACTAGTTTTACGGAAGAAGATCGTCCGAAAGCCAGTGAAGCCATGCAGCTTTTCAAAGAGGCAAACCGGATGTTGAACCAGCTGGACGCAGTGTATCAAACTCATGGAGTGGTCAACATCATGGATGCTAATGCGGATGGAGATGATTTACTGCTGAATGGCAAGCGTTTCCCGCTTTTGCGCCAACAAGCCGCAAAATTGAAAAAAGATGACCCATTTCTATGTCTGAGTGATTTTGTACGTCCTCTGTCCTCGGGGATTACAGATAAAATCGGAGCATTTGCCACCACGGTAGATGCAGAGATGGAACAACTTTATGCAGAAGATGACTATAAACGTATGTTAGCACAAACGCTATCCGACAGGCTGGCGGAAGCTACTGCAGAAAAGCTACACGAAGATGTACGCAAAAAACTTTGGGGGTATGCACCTGATGAAAATCTAAGCGTAAAAGACCTGCATAATGAAAAATATCAAGGGATACGTCCTGCTGTGGGTTATCCCTCCTTACCCGACCAGTCCATCAATTTCTTATTAGACGAGTTGCTGGATATGAAGCAAATAGGAATTTCATTGACCGAGAATGGTATGATGAAGCCCCATGCCTCTGTATGCGGACTCATGTTTGCTCATCCGGCCTCCCGCTATTTCTCCATCGGAAAAATAGGTGAAGACCAATTGGCAGATTACGCCGCCCGCCGGGGTATGAGTATAGAAGAAACTAAAAAGTTTCTCGCCGCCAATCTATAAAAAACGAATAAATTATGATGCTGATAAAATTATTTCTGTTTTTTCTAGTGCTACTGATATTGCCCGATATGTATATATACAAAGCATATATACGCCGTGTTTCCCAAAAATGGACACATTGGGCCTATTGGCTTCCCAGTCTGTTTCTTTTATTGGGAATGACATTAGTCTTTTCTATACACGAGCCACGTCCGGATTCCATGCAGCGACTTAGCAATTTCTTATTGATTTTTCTTTGCTTCTCCGTACCCAAGGCACTTTTCGTCATTGTTATCCTGTTTATGAAGCTCCTATATATCATCTCCGGCAAAAAACTGTATGGAGGATATGTAGCGGGAGGATTGGCTTTAGCCTCTTTAGTATATGTAGTATATGGAGCAACCGAAGGAAAACAACATTTTCAAATCAGGGAGGTAACCATCAGTTCCGATGAACTTCCTAGCGGTTTTGACGGCTACCGCATTGTACAAATATCTGATATCCATTCCGGTAGCTGGAGCGGCAACAGTGCTGCCTTACAGAAAGCTGTAAACCTCATTAATGCACAACATGCCGACTTGGTACTTTTTACAGGTGACTTGGTCAATAACGTGGCAACGGAATTGGACGAATTTATCCCTATTCTAGAACAGATAAAAGGAAAAGACGGAGTGTATTCCGTTTTAGGCAACCATGACTATTCTCCTTATATAAAATGGGAAACAGAAGAAGCTCAAGAAGCCAATCTAAACAGCTTGAAATCCAAACAGGCTGCAATGGGATGGAAGATGCTCAATAACGATCATGTCATTCTACATCATCATGGAGACAGTATAGCCTTGGCAGGTGTAGAGAACAGCGGAAATCCCCCATTTCCCAATCACGGAGATCTGCAGAAAGCATTAAAAGGAACGGAAGGAATGTATAAAATATTAATGAGCCATGACCCCACTCATTGGCACAGAGAAGTCTTGCCGGAAAGTGATGTACAGCTAATGCTTTCAGGACACACCCATGAAATGCAATTCAGCCTGTTTGGCTTCTCTCCTGCCAAATTCGTATATCCCGAACACAACGGTTTATACCAGGAAGGAAAACAATCCTTGTTTGTCAATATCGGTTTAGGCTATCTGATGTTTCCTATGCGCCTTGGAGCATGGCCGGAAATTACTGTAATCACGTTACATAAAATATAAAATAGTTTTTCTATCTTTGTACAACTAAAATTCAGACAAATGAAAGTACTATATATTTTATACCAACTATTCATAGCACTTCCCATTTTGCTGGTATTAACCATACTTACAGCAATAGTTACCATTATTGGTTCATGGATAGGCGATCCGCATTTTTGGGGATATTATCCGGGAAAGATATGGTCACAGCTTTTCTGCTATGTATTACTTATTCCTGTCAAGGTAGTAGGACATCCGGAAGTACTTAAAAAAACATCCTACGTGTTTGTAGCCAATCATCAAGGATCTTTCGATATCTTCCTTATTTATGGTTTTCTGGGACGAAACTTTAAATGGATGATGAAAAAAAGTCTGCGCAAAATGCCTTTCGTCGGCAAAGCCTGTGAAGCTGCCGGACATATATTCGTTGATAAATCCGGTCCCAAGAAAGTAATAGAAACCATAGAACATGCCCGTCACGTACTACAGAATGGAACTTCTCTAGTGGTATTTCCCGAAGGTGCACGTACTTTTACCGGGCACATGGGATATTTTAAGAAAGGCGCTTTCCAACTGGCGGATGATTTGCAACTTCCCGTAGTACCACTCACTATTATCGGCTCCTTTAATATTCTTCCCCGTACCGGCGGTTTTATATCCTGGCATCCTATGACATTAGTCGTACACAAGCCCATTTATCCGCAAAGCCAGGGAATGGAAAACATCAAAGCGACCATGGAAGAGGCTTACAGGGAAATTGAGAAAGACTTACCTGAAAAATATCAAGGAAAGATAGACAATCCAGACCAAGACAGATAAAAAAGGCTCCTCATTAATGGGGAGCTTTTAATTTTTCCATATTCGAACGGGCTACCGTCACATACTCCTTTACCAAGGAGTTGTTTTTAAATCGGTCAGGAGCCTCCTCTATAATTTCCTCAATCAAGGGAGTCATGACAGGATAAGGAAAATTGCTGCACAACATAATGAAAACACCCGGTCCCAATACATTATCATAATTCTTCTGGATAAACTCCTTAGCCAATGCATTCATTTCAGCAGCCAGTTTCTCACGTTCTCTCGTTATCTCACGTTGAATTTCATCCGGCGCTTTTCCATCCATAATCATACGGCTCTCCTGACGCTCCAGCTCGTACGCTCTGTCGTCCAAAGAAGTCTTTTTTCCCACAAAATCATACAGACGATCATTCAACGGAGTTCCGGTAACCACAATACGGGCATTGTCGATACTGATGGATATTTTTCCTTTTTCAATGACAAAAGGCATGATACTCTCATCATCCATATACAAGGATGCCATTGAAGTAGAATCGGTTATACCTTCCATCTTGAACATTCCATGAATCACCTCTGCCGAATCAATACTCAGCATCCGGTCTCCACTAGGAACTTTTACAAATAGCATTTTCCCATCCAGACGAGAAACAGAAGAACTACCTTCTATCTTATACTCACTGGCACATGAAGTAAAAGCCAATAAAGATACCACAGAGAAAAAAAGTTTATTCATGCTTATCTACGCCCCATTACTATTTTTCGCATACAAAGGTACAATCTATAATTTAGTGACAAAAACATTTTATTAAAATTTAAAACTAAATAGAAGATTATTACCGAGAAGGCAATTTATAGTGCAAAGTTCCCTCTTTTTTTCTATTTTTGTAACCGATATAAGGATAAAGAAATAACAATTAGTACACAACATGAAAAAATTCAAACTTTTATTGCTCGCATTGATGTGTGTAGCATTCTTGCCGTCGAAGGCAGACGAAGGTATGTGGCTGTTGCAACTGATGCAAGAGCAGCATTTGGCAGACCGCATGAAAGCACAAGGCTTACTGCTGGAAGCAGACGACATTTATAACCCGAACCGCGTTTCATTAAAAGATGCAGTAGGCATTTTCGGAGGAGGATGTACCGGTGAAATCATCTCACCGGACGGACTGATCCTGACCAACCACCACTGTGGCTACGGAGCGATACAGCAACATAGCTCGGTAGAACATGACTATCTGACTGATGGTTTTTGGGCAAAAAGCCGCAAAGAAGAGCTGCCGACTCCGGGATTGAAGTTCAAATTTGTAGAACGCATTGTTGATGTCACAGATAAAGTAAACAATAAAGTAAAATCAGGCGAAGTAAAAGAAGAGGAAACCTTTGAATACGACTTCCTGAAAAAACTGGCCGACGAGGAACTGAAAGCCAGTGACCTGAACGGGAAAGCAGGTATCAGCGCACAAGCTCTGCCTTTCTATGCAGGCAATAAATTCTATCTGATTTATCTGAAAACCTACAGCGACGTACGCATGGTTGCCGCTCCACCTTCATCCATCGGTAAATTCGGTGGTGAAACAGACAACTGGATGTGGCCCCGTCATACTTGCGACTTCTCCGTCTTCCGCATTTATGCGGATGCCAATGGCGAACCGGCAGAATATAATGAAAACAATGTTCCTCTGAAAGCCAAAAAGCATCTGGCTATCTCCCTGAAAGGTATTAACGAGGGTGACTATGCCATGATTATGGGATTCCCCGGAAGCACCAACCGCTATCTAACTCAAAGTGAAGTGAAACAACGGATGCATTCCACCAACGAACCCCGTATCCGCATACGTGGTGTGCGTCAGGATGTACTGAAGAAAGAAATGGCTGCCAGTGACAAAGTACGTATCCAATACGCCAGCAAATATGCAGGTTCCAGCAACTATTGGAAAAACTCTATCGGCATGAATAAAGCCATTATCGACAATAAGGTATTGGAAACAAAAGCAGAACAGGAAGCCAAGTTCGCAGCATTTGCTAAAGCCAAAGGCAACACCGATTATGAAAAAGTAGTCAGCGAAATTGATGCCGCCATCGAAAAGAGTAATCCTATTCTTTATAACTACACCTGTTTCCGTGAAGTCTTTCAAGGAGGTATAGAATTCGGCACACCTTATCTGATTCTGGACAAGCTGAAAGAAGCAATCAAAAATAAAGATAAAGAAGCGATTAATAAAAATATTGAAACGCTGAAAAAAGTATATGCCGATGTACATAACAAGGACTACGATCATGAAGTAGACCGCAAAGTGGCCAAAGCTCTGTTGCCCCTGTATGCCGAAATGGTTCCTGCCGATGCCTTACCTGCCTTCTACACCACCATCCAGAAGGATTTCAAAGGGAATTATGATGCATACGTAGACCATTGTTATGACAATTCCATCTTCTCCAACGAAGCGAATTTCAATAAATTCATCAAGAAACCTACCGTGAAAGCCATAGAAAAAGATCCGATGACAGCATATGTACGGGCTAAATATGACTTGATGAACAAGCTGGGAAACGAACTGGCCGAATCTATGAAAGGCATGGACTTATTACATAAAACTTATGTACGCGGCCTGTGTGAAATGTATTCACCGGAACCCAAAGCCCCGGATGCAAATTTCACTATCCGCCTGACATACGGTAATGTGAAGTCATATAACCCTAAAGACGGAGTACATTATAAATACTACACCACACTGAAAGGTGTCATGGAAAAAGAAGATCCGACCAATCCGGAATTTGTTGTTCCCGCCAAACTGAAGGAATTGTATGAAGCAAAAGATTTCGGACGTTATGCATTACCTAACGGTGATATGCCTGCTTGCTTCCTGACTACCAATGATATTACCGGCGGTAATTCAGGTTCTCCTGTCATCAATGGTAACGGTGAGCTCATCGGCGCCGCTTTTGACGGTAACTGGGAATCACTGAGTGGTGACATTAATTTCGACAACAACCTGCAGCGTTGTATCGCAGTGGACATACGTTATGTATTATTCATCATCGACAAATTGGGCGGATGCAAACACCTGATTGACGAAATGACTATTGTTGAATAATGAAAAAGACACTATTACTCTCGCTATTTACCCTCACAACCCTTGCCGGCCATGCCGACGAGGGGATGTGGATGCTGACTGATCTGAAAGAACAGAATGCGGCCACCATGTATGATATGGGACTGGATATCAGCATTGATAAAGTATATTGTCCGGACAGCATCAGTCTGAAAGATGCCGTAGTGCATTTCGGAGGCGGTTGTACCGGTGAAATCATTTCTGCTGAAGGTCTTGTGCTGACCAATCATCATTGCGGTTACAGCTATATCCAACAACACAGTTCAGTAGAACACGACTATCTGACTGACGGCTTCTGGGCTATGAGCCGCAAAGAAGAACTTCCCTGCAAGGGGCTGACTGTCACCTTCATAGACAAAATTCTGGACGTCACTCCTTACGTAAAGAAACAACTGGCCAAAGATGAGGATCCGGAAGGACTGAACTACCTGTCCCCCTCCTATCTGAGCAAAGTAGCCAAACGTTTTGCCGAACAAGAAAAGATAGAAATCACTCCGTTCACCGCTTTGGAACTAAAGCCTTTCTACGGAGCCAACCGCTATTACTTGTTTGTAAAGACCATCTATAAAGATGTCCGCATGGTAGGCGCTCCTCCTTCTTCCATCGGAAAGTTCGGAGCTGACACCGATAACTGGATGTGGCCCCGTCACTGTGGCGATTTCTCCATGTTCCGCATTTATGCAACACCCGACGGTAAACCGGCTGACTATAACGAAAGCAATGTACCTTTGAAGGTGAAAAAACATCTGACCATCAACCTGGGAGGAATCAAAGAGGGAGACTTCACTTTCGTAATGGGATTCCCCGGACGCAACTGGCGATACATGATTTCGGACGAAGTGGAAGAACGTATGCAGACTACCAACTTCATGCGTAAGACCATCCGCACCGTACGTTTGAATAATCTGCTGGAAGAAATGCTGAAAAGTGATAAAGTACGCATCCAGTACGCCAGTAAATACGCTTCATCAGCCAACTACTGGAAAAATGCCATCGGTATGAACGAAGGGCTGGTTCACCTGAAAGTACTTGATACTAAAAAGAAACAACAGGAAAAGCTTCTGGCTTATGGACGTGAAATGGGTACAGACGCCTATCAGAAAGCCTTCGACGCTATCCGGGAAATCGTGAGCAAACGCCATGATGCCGTATATCATCAGCAAGCCATTTATGAAGTTTGCAAACTGGGAACGGAATTCTATAAAATTCCTTCTACAGATAAAGTCCTGCAAGCATTGAAAGAAGGATATAAAGTACCTCACGCCACTAAAGAAATCAGCCCGCTGGATCATGCATTAAGCAAACTGAGCAAACAGGCTGATAAGTTTTTCAATAAAGATTATAATCCCGAAGTAGACCGCAAAGTTTCCAAAGCTTTGCTGAAAACTTACGCAGAATTAATTCCGGCCGGACAGCGCATCAGTATCTTTAAAGTAATAGACAAAGAATTTAAAGGAAACATTGACGCCTTTGTCGATGCTTGTTTTGATACATCCATCTTCCGAAGCCGTGAGGCCTTCAACAGCTTTGTGGCAAAACCGGATGCCAAGACATTGGAAAATGACCTGATGGTGCAATATGCCAAATCAGTAGACCAAGGTTATGCAGATACCGATGCAGCCATGAAAGCTGAAACCGACGCTTATAATCTGGCCCATAAAACTTGGGTGGAGGGCATGATGAAGCTGAAACAGCATGAAGGTACTCCTATTTATCCGGATGCCAACTCCACGTTACGTCTCACTTACGGTAAAGTAGGTTCATACAGCCCCAAAGACGGTGTGGAATACAACTATTACACCACGCTGAAAGGAGTGATGGAAAAAGAGGATCCGAACAACTACGAATTCGTGGTTCCGGCCAAACTAAAGGACCTGTATAACAAGAAAGACTTCGGACGCTATGCCATGAAGAATGGTGAAATGCCCCTCTGTTTTGTTACAGGAACAGATAATACAGGAGGTAATTCCGGTTCCCCCGTTTTCAATAATAAAGGAGAATTGATCGGTACCGGCTTTGACCGCAACTACGAAGGACTGACCGGTGACATTGCTTATAATCCCCAGTTACAACGTGCAGCCTGTGTGGATATCCGCTATACCTTATTTATTATTGATAAGTTTGCAGGAGCGAAACACTTGGTAGATGAAATGACCATTGTGGAATAACAATACCGGACAACTATTTTTTAGAACGCGGACAACATGTAACAAGTGTTGTCCGCGTTCTCCTATTTTTCACAAGATAAGCCTCTGATAAACGCGGACAAAAAAATGACACAGATTCCTTAACGTTTCTCCTTCTCCAACTCCTGCGGAATACGGAAAGCCGTATAAAGTTCCAGGACAGCGGCAATGGAAAGACAAACAATCCATTCGTTACGTTTCATGGTAAACATCAATACTCCTGTAAAGACCAGTGCGACAGCCCCGAAAATCTGCTGTCTACGCAAACGCTTGATGATAAAATTCCTTCCATCATAACGATTCCCCATCACCTGCACATAGCCGAACATCACAGCACCCAGCGTATACAGATAAGGCGCAAGCTCCCACCGGGTGATTTGCAACACCGCACCTGCCAGCAGCAGGACTGCCCCTGCCATCGAAATTATATTATAAGATTTACTCATTCTTCAAACACAAAAATATCCTCGTCAGGCTTCTTCATCAAATACTTCTCGCGTGCTATTTTCTCCAAAGCCTCAGGATTCGTGGTCAGTTCCTTCAGTTTCTCCGTATCTTCCTCATATTGCTTTCTGTATTTCTCTATCTCACTATTCAGCGCGCTGATCTCACTGCGATGCTTTACCCGCTGAATCAAGCTGTTCTCATCCAGAAAACCAATAACTACAATAAAGATCAGCACCGTAATCATATACTTATGGCGCCGGATGTAGTTCCAAATAGTCAGCAATTTGCTCATACAAAGAATCCCTTTTTTGATTTTTGCAAAGATAGAAATATTTCAAGCAATCCTACCCATAAAAACGGATAATTTATGTACTTTTGCAGAACTCATATTAGAAAAAAGAACTCCGCTTATGGAAAATTATATCGTATCGGCACGAAAATATCGTCCCGCTACATTCGAATCGGTTGTGGGACAACGCGCGTTGACCATCACCTTAAAAAATGCTATTGCCACCGGCAAGCTGGCACATGCCTACCTGTTCTGCGGACCGCGTGGAGTGGGAAAAACAACGTGTGCACGTATCTTTGCCAAAACCATCAACTGCCAGACCCCCACTGCCGAAGGCGAAGCCTGCAATCAGTGTGAGTCTTGTCTGGCATTCAACGAACAGCGTTCTTACAACATACATGAGCTGGATGCCGCCAGCAACAACTCGGTAGAAGATATCCGTTCGCTGATTGAGCAGGTACGTATCCCGCCACAAATCGGCAAGTACAAGGTATATATCATTGATGAGGTCCACATGTTGTCGCAAGCCGCCTTCAATGCTTTTCTGAAAACATTGGAAGAACCGCCTCATCATGCCATCTTCATCCTTGCCACAACGGAAAAGCATAAGATACTGCCGACTATTCTGAGCCGTTGCCAGATTTATGACTTCAACCGCATCGGCATCAAAGACACTATCGACCATCTGCAATACGTTGCCAAACTGGAACATATCAACGCCGAACCCGAAGCCCTGACTGTCATCGCACAGAAAGCCGACGGTGGTATGCGCGACGCTCTTTCCATCTTCGACCAAGTAGTCAGCTTCACAGGTGGGAACATCACTTACAAAAGTGTGATTGAAAACCTGAATGTCTTGGATTACGAATATTATTTCAAGCTGACCGATTTGTTGCTTGAAAACAAAGTTCCCGAATCCATGCTGCTTTTTAACGACGTATTGAAAAAAGGATTTGACGGCAGCCATTTCATCACCGGACTATCCTCTCATTTCCGGGATTTGCTGGTGAGCAAGGATCCTTCCACCCTGCAATTGCTGGAAGTAGGCGCCGGTATCCGAGACCGCTATAAAGAACAAGCACAAAAATGTGACCAGAAATTCCTGTACCGTGCCATGAAGCTATGCAATGATTGTGACCTGAACTATCGTGCAAGCAAAAACAAACGTCTGCTGGTAGAACTGACACTGATTCAATGCGCCCAACTCACTCTGCCCGACGCCGATGATGTAAGTGGTGGGCGTGGCCCTAAGAAGATATTAAAACCCCTATTTACGCAGCAAGCGGCTTCCACAGCCGCCACGCAGCCACAGCCTCAGGCTAAAGCTGCCGCTGCACAGACCGCAGCAACCGCCGTTCCTCAACCACAGGGTACAAGTACAGCCGGCAGTATGAACGCAAGCCGTCCAAGCCCGCTGCCTCAGACCAGAGAAGAGAAAAAAATCCCGGTGTTCAAGGCGGGCTCACTCGGTATATCCCTGCGTCGTCCTTTGCACGAACAGCAAGCTGCGGAAAAGCAAGAAGCAAAAGCGGCAAGCACCGCTGTCCAAAACGATGCCACATACGAAGATTATATTTTCAATGAAAAAGATCTGGACTATTACTGGCGTGAATTTGCAGCCGCCCTGCCCAAGGAAGAGAAGGCTAACTCCGCACGAATGATGAACATGCATCCGCATTTGTTGAATGACACGACTTTTGAAGTGACAGTAGACAATGATATGGTGGAAAAATATATGGTACAATTGATACCATCGGTTCAGAATCATTTACGCGAACGACTGCACAACCGGAAAATCACCATGACGGTACGTGTCAGTGCCCCTACCGAGAACATCCGTGCTTACAGCCATGTGGAACGTTTCCAGATGATGAGCAAGAAAAACCCGAATCTGCTGAAATTAAAAGAAGCACTGGGATTGGAGTTATCATAAAACCTATAAATATAAAAAGATACCGGGAAATCCTTCAAATCCTTCATAATTACACAATATATTGTTTTTCAATGTGTTGTCATGAAGGATCTTGAAAGGAACCCTTCATAAATGATTCATTGAGCGTAAGCTATACTTTTCCAGCCTTTGCGTCAATCAATTTAGATCCATAATAATATCCCAATTAGATTGTTTTACATCCATTATAAAATCAATCTGCCTGAACTACGGATACTGTCTATTATTCACCTTTTGTATTCACCACTTTCTGCATTATCATTATCATCCATACAGATAGTACAAAAGGTGCAGTCAGAGTAGTAATTCCCAACTTGATCCCTGCAAACTGCAATACAACGGACAGCAAGACTGAACATAAAGCCCATACAAAGCTTTTCCAAGTTTTGCCTCCTAAAGCCAAAGCACACAATACACCATTATAGCCCATCAATCCCATATTCAACATTTCCGGATCTATCCCCCAAAATACAGCAAAAAGAACAGGAAGAAGTGTCCCCAGCGCAGTATAAAAAGTTCCAGTCCATGAATTAACCCCAATACCAGCCAAAAAGAACAGTCCGGTCAATAAATTTTCTTGAAACATGACCTGACCAATACCTAAACAAAAAGCCTGAACGTAATCAACCTCCCGCACAGTATCAGATACCGTTTCGGAAACCAGCAATAAATCCGGCGTTATCCAAGTACAGATTCCCAATAATATCCACACAGAAAAAATGAAAGGAGCAGTAAATCCGGGAAGTGAATGCTGCCGGCTGAAAAGCCGTACTATCCAAGTAGAAAAACATGAAGCTACCGCCATGAGCAGCAAAGACCACAAAGACAGCTGCATGAAAACTCCGACTGCTATACCTATCAATGTGCCGTTAAAACCATACAGTCCATTCTTTATATCGTCACGTCCATAACCTGAGATACAAGCCGCCAACGTGCTTATTATATTACCGCCTACCGCTAATACTCCCAACTGCCACGAGTTCAGAAAAATTCCGACCAACATTAACAAACCGGACAACGCATTATTCTGAAACATGACTTGTCCTATTCCACGCCCTAAAACAAGCAACGAATCATATATCGAAATTGTCTTCATAAATCAAATTACCGGATTCCAATTTAACATAAGCTCCTTGAAAAGATGAAGGAAAATACTAGAAAAAGAAAAATTCTTGAATCGTTCAAATTCAAGAATCTACAACTTTAACTTTTCTACTTTCGCGGAGAGACAGGCTCCCGAACCTACGCTTTCAGAAAATATCATAAAATTGCAAATCACTGATAATCATACATTATATACAATGCAGAGTAAATCTAAATCTTTCTAAATGCCTTTTGCTATTTCAATTTTTGGGTGTATATTTGGGTGTAGAATTTCAAACGCACCCAATTATGAATATCAAACGTAACATCATTTTTGCATTGGAGAGCCGGAAGAAGAACGGTGTGCCAATCGTAGAGAACGTGCCTATCCGTATGCGTGTCATATACGCAAGCCAACGCATCGAGTTTACGACAGGCTACCGAATTGACGTAGCCAAATGGGATGCCGACAAACAACGGGTAAAGAACGGATGCACCAACAAGCTGAAACAAAGCGCATCCGAAATCAATGCAGACTTGCTGAAATACTATGCCGAAATGCAAAACGTGTTCAAGGAGTTTGAGGTACAGGAAACCATGCCTACCCCCCAGCAGCTAAAGGATGCGTTCAATCTGCGGATGAAAGACAGCAGTAAAGAACAGCCGGAAGAAGCGCAGATAAGTTTTTGGGAAGTGTTCGATGAGTTTGTAAAAGAGTGTGGCAACCAGAATAATTGGACGGCATCCACCTATGAGAAATTTGCAGCGGTAAGAAATCACATCAAAGAGTTCAAGGAGGATGTAACCTTTAAATACTTCAACGAATTCGGGCTAAATGAGTATGTCAATTTCTTGCGTGACAAAAAGGACATGAGAAACAGCACCATCGGTAAACAAATGGGATTTCTCAAATGGTTCCTGCGTTGGAGCTTCAAAAAAGGGCATCATCAGAACGTTGCATACGACGCATTCAAACCCAAATTGAAAACAACCCCTAAAAAGGTTATATTCCTGACATGGGATGAACTGAACAAGCTGAAAGATTATCAGATACCGCATGACAAGCAGTATTTAGAACGTGTCAGGGATGTCTTTCTGTTCTGCTGCTTCACGAGTTTACGATATTCGGACGTTCGTAACCTTAAAAGAAGTGATATTAAGCCCGACCACATTGAAGTCACCACAGTCAAGACTGCGGACAGCCTGATAATCGAACTGAACGACCACAGCAAAGCCATTCTTGAAAAATACAAGGATGTTCATTTCGAGAACCACATGGCATTGCCCGTCATCAGCAATCAGAAGATGAACGATTATCTGAAAGAACTGGGTGAACTGGCAGAAATCAACGAATCTGTAAGAGAAACCTACTACAAGGGCAATGAGCGCATAGATGAAGTCACACCCAAATACGCATTGTTAAGTACCCATGCCGGAAGAAAGACTTTCATCTGTAATGCGTTGGCACTCGGAATTCCGGCACCGGTGGTTATGAAATGGACTGGACACAGTGATTACAAAGCCATGAAGCCCTACATTGACATAGCGGATAACATCAGGGCAAACGCCATGAACAAGTTTAATCAACTATAAAAGTATCAATTAGTTTCATAGATTACCACCATTGAAGTATATTTGTATTCTGAAAATATCATAAGATGAGCAACAACGGACATAACATAGAAAAGACGAATTTTGACGCATTTATAAATGCTGTCGGTTCGGAAATACAACAGGCGCAAGTCCGGCTGATTACCGCTGCCAATGCGCAAATGTTGTTCCATTATTGGAAAATGGGCAACTATATTCTCTATCATCAGCAACTGCACGGATGGGGAAGCAAAACCATCAAACAGCTGGCAAAGGCTATCCGGCTGAATTTCCCTGAAAAGAAAGGCTATTCAGAACGCAACCTTACCTATATGTGTCAGTTTGCAAGAACATATCCATTGAGAGTATTGCAGAATTTCATTGATACGGATGCAAAGCTGATAACTCCAAGCGTGAAGAAAATTGCAGACGAAGTACGCTACTTAAACGATTCGCAATTTACGCAAGAGCCTCTTGCGCAAATTCAATCTATTGATAACAAAGAAATTATAATCACGCAAGAACCTCTTGCACAAATTCATAATGTTGCCAAAACCGTATCCGACATTTACCGTATGGAAATTAAGGATATAGAAAACGTATTTATGGCATCACCTGTTGCAAGAACCAATTGGGCGAGCCATGTGATTATGCTTAACAGTTCGCTTCCATTAGGTGTAAGCTATTGGTACATGAAACAGTCCGTGGAAATGGGCTGGAGCAGCAATGTTCTTAAAATACAAATTGAAACCAATCTATATAGCAGACAAATCAGCAACAACAAAGTAAATAACTTTACTGCCACGCTTCCTGCACCCCAAAGCGACCTTGCCAATTACCTGTTGAAAGACCCGTACATCTTTGACTTGGCTGGAACGAAGGAAAAGGCAGACGAAAGGGACATAGAAGAACAACTGGTTAAGCACGTCACCCGTTACTTGCTGGAAATGGGCAATGGCTTTGCTTTCGTTGCCCGACAGAAGCATTTTCAAATTGGTAACAGCGATTTCTATGCAGACTTGATTTTGTATTCCATTCCCCTACACGCATACATCGTAGTGGAATTGAAAGCGACCCCATTCAAACCGGAGTATGCAGGACAACTGAACTTCTACATCAATGTAGTGGACGACAAACTGAGGGGAGAGCATGACAACAAGACTATCGGGTTGTTGCTGTGCAAGGGAAAAGACGAAGTTGTAGCGCAATACGCATTGACAGGCTACGACCAGCCGATAGGCATCAGCGATTACCAGTTGAGCAAGGCTATACCTGAAAACTTAAAATCGGCTCTGCCAAGTATAGAAGAAGTGGAGGAAGAACTGACTTCCTTCCTTGATAAAGATAAGAACCCATAAACCAAGCGTATATGGCAGGAGAAATACAGATCATGATTCCCCAATATGGCGAACTCAATCGGATATACAACGACTTTTTAATCAGCCATACTTTCTCTTTTGACAGGCAGAAATTCATCACGGACTTCTACAAGCAATACAATGACACAAAAGCTTTTGAAGCCGCCATCCTTGAACTGGTGCTTGACAAACCGAAGGAACAATATACTCTGGTTCTCAACAGCCTGAGAACCGAGATAGAGAAAAACATACTGATTTACGAAAAACATCCATTGTTTGATAACGAGGTAATTTCTCGTGTATGCTACAACTTCGCAGGCAGACATGATATTGATATAAAGGCGCAACTGGAGGTTACACAAAAATTAAGCAAGCCTTTGAATGAAGCATACAACAGGTATGATTCCATTGGCTACAGGGTACATACGGCAGCAGAAGAAAAACAAGCCGAAAAGGAGTATGAACGCTGCAAGGCTGAATATGAGAAGGAAAAAGAAGAACTGGACAGGCTTTATGAATTGGAAAGGCAGGCAAGAAAAGAAGCTTTCCAATATATAGAGAACTGTTGCGGAGATATTTATAAACTGAGTTTTCATTTTATGGAAATATTGGCAAAATATATTCCCGTAGCAAAAGACAAGCCGGATGAAACGAGCAAGCAAGAGAAACAGCAGGATGCACTAAAGGAGCAACCCGAATATTTCGATGCAGAATTACTTTCGCTTATTCATAAAGTCTGTGTGGGGGAACAGTTTGAAGATATTGCAACGCAGGACTTTTATGCCAACATGAACCTCTACTCCTGTAAAAAGGAATTAAAAATCAAGGCACGAGAAAAAATACGGGTGTGTTACCTGATATTCCTGATGAGTGAAAGACTGCCCAAACAAGACAGGGATAAATGGAAGAATATAATCCTGAAACAGTTGGATATTGACGAGAACTACTACAAGTCAAAGTACAAGGAACCGGTGTCGGATTTTCCAAGTGACAGTAACCAGAAGTTCGCCAAAGAAATGGACGCAATATTCCGATAATCCGTGATATGTCCTGACATTTTACGAAATCACCACTTTTACCACTCAAATTAATTTTTGAGTGGTATTTTTATTATTTGATATTCAGATAAATAATAGAATATTCCATTTACACCAACCACATCCTTACCACTCACGCCCCTACCTAATTTTGCATCGTTCGAGAACAGAGATAACAGCCAGTGCGCAGGGCTGATTGTTTAACGGCTAAATAGATTGAACGATGACAAATCTTCAAGAGTTATTATTAAAACCCGTCTGGCAGATGACAGGCGAAGAGTTCATATTCCTGAGCAAGCACGCTTCCGGTCAAGCGGAAGCGCAACCACGCCCCATTACGGACACAGAAAGAAAATATGTGTACGGAATACTGGGCATTGCCAAACTGTTCGGGTGCAGTCTGCCCACCGCCAACCGTATAAAGAAAAGCGGTAAGATAGACAAAGCCATTACGCAAATAGGGCGCAAGATTATCGTTGATGCGGAACTTGCCCTTGAACTAGCAGGAAAGAAAACCGGAGGACGGAAATAACGGGTGGTATGGCTATGGACTATATGAAAGAGATTAAGGACATATCGGCAGAAGAAGCCGTAATCCTTTGGCAAGCCTCACGTTTGAGCCTGTCGAAAAGTTATGAGAAAGCACCCGAAATCCTCAAAGTTCATGGTTCTGTCATTGGGACATTGGGCAACTTCAGCGCATCCATCGGCAAAGCCAAAAGTAAAAAGACGTTCAATGTATCGGCTATCGTAGCCGCTACATTGAAGAATGGCACTGTGTTGCGGTATGTGGCAGAGCTCTCCGACGGGAAGCGGAAAGTGCTTTATGTTGATACGGAGCAAAGCCCTTATCATTGCCTGAAAGTCATGAAACGCATTTTACGGATGGCTGGCTTGCCTGACGACAGGGACAGCGAAAACCTTGAGTTTCTCGCCTTGAGGAAATACACACCTGAGCAGCGTATAAAGATTGTCGAACAGGCTATCTATAATACGCCCGACATTGGTCTTGTAATCATTGACGGCATCCGTGACATGGTATATGACATCAACAGTCCCGGCGAATCCACACGCATCATATCCAAACTGATGCAGTGGACGGACGACAGGCAGATACATATCCATACGATACTGCATCAGAACAAAGGGGATGAGAATGCGAGAGGGCATATCGGCACGGAGTTAAATAATAAGGCGGAAACTGTATTGCTGGTGGAAAAGGACAAGAGCAACGGGGATCTAAGCAGTGTTTCAGCCATGCACATCCGGGCAATGGATTTCGAGCCTTTTGCCTTTCGCATCAACGACAATGCCTTGCCCGAACTCATAGAGGGTTACAAAACAGAAAGCAGGAAACCGGGAAGACCCGAGGAAGAAAAGTTCGACCCTTACAGGCATATCACCGAACAGCAGCACCGTATCGCATTGGAAGCCGTTTTCGGGCTGAAAGAGGAATACGGTTACAAGGAACTGGAAGATGCTTTAATCAAAAGCTATACGTCAATAGGTGTAAAGCTGAACCATCAAAAGGCGGTACCGCTCATCACCATGCTTCGCAACAAGCGGATGATAGTGCAGGAGAACGGCAGAAAATACACATTCATGCCCGACTTCCACTATTAGCCTGTTAACTGCAATCGCTTCACTTTATTCTGTGGGTCTATATATTAAGGATAAAGCAAAGTGATGCAAGGAATAGATAAACCGCTTCACTAAATTGCCGTATTCTATATATACGACAATTTAGTGAAGTGGTGATATAGACCGTACTTCTTAAAATGGTACGGACGAAAAGAAAAATAAATCAATTCACCAACTACTCAAACAATTATCTTATGGATATACAGACAGCCAAGCAAATCAGGATAGCAGATTATCTTCACAGTTTGGGATATTCTCCCGTCAAACAACAGGGTATCAACCTATGGTATAAATCACCGCTAAGGGAAGAAACGGAAGCCTCGTTCAAAGTAAATACCGAACGCAACCAATGGTATGATTTTGCACTCGGCAAGGGTGGAAATATCATCGCACTGGCGCAGGAACTTTACTGTTCCGACCATGTGCCATATCTCCTGCAAAGAATCGAAGAACAGACACCACATATCCGTCCTGATTCTTTCTCTTTTGGCAAGCAGTCATCTTCCGAGCCAAGTTTTCAACAACTGGAGATTGTACCGCTTTCTTCTCCTGCCCTGCTCTCCTATTTGCAGGAAAGGGGAATAAACACGGAACTGGCGAAAAGAGAATGCCGCGAAGCTCATTTCACCAACAACGGCAAACGGTATTTCGCCATTGCCTTTCCAAACATATCGGACGGCTATGAGATTCGCAACCGTTATTTCAAGGGCTGTATTGCCAATAAGGAAATCTCCCACATCAGACAGGCGGGAAAAGCGAGGGAAACGTGTTATGTGTTCGAGGGATTTATGGACTATCTTTCATTTCTTACTTTGAGATTGGAAAATTGCTCGAAATTTCCCGAACTGGACAGACAAGATTATATGGTATTGAACTCTGTATCGAATGTGAGCAAGGCTCTCTATCCGTTGGGCAATTACGAACGCATCCACTGCTTTTTCGACAACGACCATGCAGGCATGGAAGCCCTCCAACAAATCCGTAAGGAATACGGCAGAGAACGATACATCCGTGACGCTTCACAAACTTACAGCGGATGCAAGGACTTGAACGAATACTTACAGGAACAGGCTGAAAGAAACAGGCAAGTCCAATCCGTAAAAGGGACGCACAATCGGCAACCGAAAAAGAAGAACGGCTTTCGGTTATAGCCCACTATAACTACACGCTCCGCTTTCGTAGTTGTGGGCTCTCCCGAGGGGATTAGGGCTTTGCCCTAATAACCCACTCAGGGCGTTCACCCCTGAGAACCCCGAGCAAAGAGTGACCCTCTCTTTGCAATCACCGCTTATGGGTTGCACCCCTAAGAACCCCACTGCGGAAGCGAACAAAGTAATCTAATATAAACAAAAAACTATGGCAACAAAATCAAGCATACATATCAAGCCTTGCAACATCGTATCGAGCGAGGCACACAACCGAAGGACTGCCGAGTACATGCGCAACATTGGAGAGTCCAGAATCTATGTCGTTTCCAAACTTTCCACCGATAACGAGCAGTGGGTAAATCCTGACTTCGGTACTACCGAATTGCGGACACATTACGACAACATCAAACGGATGGTCAAGGAAAAGACCGGACGTGCCATGCAGGAGAAAGAACGTGAACGCAAAGGCAAGAACGGAAAAATCATCAAGGTGGCAGGATGTTCACCTATCCGTGAGGGGGTGTTGCTTATCAGAGCGGACACCACATTGGCAGATGTGCATAAATTTGGCGAGGAGTGCAAACAACGCTGGGGTATTACTCCGCTGCAAATCTTCCTGCACAAAGATGAAGGACATTGGCTGAGCGGACAACCCGAAGCCGAAGATAGGGAGAGTTTCCAAATTGATGGAAAGTGGTTCAAGCCGAATTATCACGCTCATATCATTTTCGATTGGATGAACCACGATACAGGAAAGAGCTGTAAACTCAATGACGAGGATATGACCGAAATGCAAAGTTTGGCTTCTGACATTCTCCTGATGGAACGAGGACAATCTAAAACCGAAACAGGCAAGGAACATCTGGAACGTAACGATTTCATCATAAAGAAACAGAAAGCCGAACTGCAACGTATAGAGGAAACCCAAAGGCACAAGAAGCAGCAGGTAACTCTTGCTGAGCAAGAACTCAAACAGGTAAAATCGGAAATACGCACCGACAAACTCAAAAGCGCAGCTACCGATGCAGCCACAGCCATAGCAAACGGTGTCGGTTCTCTTTTCGGAAGCGGAAAATTGAAAGATTTGGAACAAACTAATGAGAATTTACGTCATGAAATTGCCAAGCGTGACAAGGGTATTGATGAATTAAAAGCCAAGATGCAACAAATGCAGGAACAGCACGGCAAGCAGATTCGTAACCTACAAGGAATACATAATCAAGAGCTTGAAATCAAAGACAAAGAAATATCACGATTGAACACCATTCTTGAAAAAGCGTTCAACTGGTTCCCTTTACTCAAAGAGATGTTGAGAATGGAAAAACTCTGCTATGCCATCGGATTTACCAAAGATATGGTAAACAGTCTTTTGACAAAAAAGGAAGCAATCAGATGCAATGGGAAAATCTATTCCGAAGAGCATAGACGAAAGTTTGACATAAAGAACGATATTTTCAAGATTGAGAAAAGTTCGGTTGATAATAATAAATTGGTGCTTACAATAAACAGGCAACCGATAGGCGAATGGTTCAAAGAGCAATGGGAGAAACTTCGGCAAGGCTTACGACAATCAGCGGAAGAACCAAGAAAAAGTAGAGGATTCAAGTTATAATTCCGTTCTATATAATGCAAAACATCAATAAAATAACTAATTTTGCATTCGGATAGGGGCAACTCTTCCCAAGACATAAGAAAAAAGAAGCGTTATGCTCATCTTGTAGTTTGTGAACGTAGGAAATTCAGAAACCGATGCAAGAGATAGTATAGTGGTTCTCACGCATATAGCGTGGGCTGCTATTGTCACATCTGCATCAAAGGTTTCCTACGACCTACAAACTAAGATGTGGTATCGTAGTCCGCGCTTTTGCATTCAATAACCCGCTCTTTTGGACTGAGGAGCGAAAAAAGAAAAACGATATGGAACAAAAATTTTGTCAAAGCTGTGGTATGCCCCTTGTTGAAGGGAATATCGGCACAAATTCAGACGGCAGCAGAAGTGAGGACTATTGTGGCTATTGCTACCAAAATGGCGATTTTACCTTAGATGTCAATATGAACCAAATGATTGAGTTCTGCCTGCAGTTTACAGACCAAGTTAACAAAGAAACGGGCTGGAACCTTACACCTGAACAGGCAAAAACTCAAATGCAAAAAATCTTTCCAACGCTCACACGCTGGAAAGAGAAAGATGAAAGGAGTTTGACTGAAAAAGCGACCCACCTTCTTTCCCTATGCAAAGAGGTTACGTTGGCATCGGTCAATTCGGACGGTTTTCCGCGCCCAATCCCATTGGATAAAATCCATTCAGTCGGATATAATGAAGTTTGGGTAGTGACCGGCGCTGACACCGAAAAGGTTGCCGATTTCAGGCTCAATCCTAAAGCCGGGCTTTCCTACTCGTTTTATGGCGATAGTGTTGCATTGCGCGGCACAGTCGAAATCATTACGGATGATGAAACACGCAAACGGATGTGGCAGGAATATTTTATAAATTATATTCCCGGCGGCCCAACAGATCCGAACTATGTGCTTGTCCGCTTTATTGGTTCGGAAGCTACAATCTGGATAAATCAAGAATTTGCTCGTATAACAATCTAATCACATAAATTATGCGAAATCCGGAACAAACCGTCAGCAATATGGCTGACAAATTGAAAACAGCTTTCATCGGCTCCATTGATGAACGAGACTATCCCGAAGTGTCACCGATCCCGATTATTGCGTGGATGGAATGGATTTGCGTACTAAATCCATCACAGGATTAATAAACAAGTATGACTCCATAAGGTAATTGGAAATCATAAAAACCGCCGAGTAATGCAGAATGCACTTGGCGGTTTTCTTAAATAATACAAAAACACCCAATTTTACGTTCTTGGGTGTAAAATTGGGTGTTTATTTTGCAATTTGCTGATTTTCAGCGTTTATTGCGGAGAGACGGGGATTCGAACCCCGGATACCCTTTTGGGGTATACACGCTTTCCAGGCGTGCCTCTTCAACCACTCGAGCACCTCTCCTTTTTTCGGAGTGCAAAAATAGAACAAATTTTCAGAACCAGCAAATATTTGAGTCCACAATCTCTCTATTCATTCCAAGAGATACAACTATAAATCGTGATTACGCATCCGATACTCCGCCAATTCCTCATACTTAGTACCCGGACGGCCGTAATTACAATACGGATAAATGGAAATACCACCGCGCGGAGTAAAAATGCCCGTCACCTCAATATATTTAGGATCCATCAGCTTAATCAAATCTTTCATGATGATATTCACGCAATCTTCATGAAAATCGCCATGATTACGGAAACTAAACAAATACAGCTTCAAGCTCTTGCTCTCCACCATTTTCACATCAGGCAGGTAGGAGATACGGATTTCCGCAAAATCGGGCTGTCCTGTAATAGGACACAGGCTGGTAAATTCGGGACAGTTAAAACGTACCCAATAGTCGTTTCCGGGATGTTTGTTCACAAAGGACTCCAACACTTCGGGAGCATAATCCTGCCTGTACTCGGTCTTCGCCCCGAGAAGGGTCAATTCATCTTTTCTTTCCATTAAAGTTATTTTTTTCATATTCATGTTTTCTCTATCATACCTTAGAAAAGAAATTCTCTCCCCGCTTCGAGCAGATCGTTTCACTAGAGTGATGAAGTTGTACCACTAAAGTGATGAAATTTCTTCACTCTAGTAATAAAACTTGCTCACTAAAGTGAAACAATATACTCGGCAAAAAGAAAACACCTTTCATACAAGGAGAAAACACATTCATTTATCCTATCGTTTCTCTCTTTCCGCCTTTATCTCCAGATACTTTTCCAATCCTTCACGACGGAGCTTACAGGCCGGGCAATGACCGCAGCCATCTCCCTGTACGCCATTATAGCAAGTCAACGTTTCATGCCGGATCAAATCGAGCACGCCCAATTCGTCCGCCAACGCCCATGTTTCCGCTTTATCAATCCACATCAGCGGAGTGTGAAGCACGAACTGCTCGTCCATGGCAAGGTTCAACGTCACATTCAGTGACTTGATAAAAGCATCCCGGCAATCAGGATAACCGCTGAAGTCTGTCTGCGACACACCGGTCACGATATGATTGATCCCCAATTCGCGTGCATAGACAGCTGCAATGCTCAGAAAGAACAAATTCCGCCCCGGCACAAACGTATTAGGGAAACTATCGGCAGGCTTCACCTCATCCATCGTTATCGTAGTATCTGTCAGCGAATTTTTACCCAGGTTGCCTATAAAGGAAACATCCATCGCTTTAAACTCCACACCTGCCTTTCCGGCAATAGCACGGGCCAGCTCCACTTCCTTCACATGCTTTTGTCCATAGATAAAACTTAAAGCATACACTTTGCGGAAATGTTTTTTTGCCCAAAACAGGCACGTGGTTGAGTCCTGCCCTCCGCTGAACACAACCAATGCGTCACTTTTATTCATTGTTGATAATTTTTCAATTTACTAATGTGCCAATTGCTGCGCTATGTGGATATGCTGCGCCATATACCGCATGGTAATTGGCTAACCGGCACACTGACACATCAGCAACTTATTAAAGTTCTTTGATTTTTAATACATTGTATGAGATATGCTCATCAAAGACATCACTGCCATCCACCTTCTTGATGTAATTTACCACACGGATGGTAACAGGCAGGATAATAATTTCATAGAGTGTCTTGAGCACCGCCTGAATAACCATCATCTTTATCAGTTCACCGGCAGGCATCAAACCTCCGAAGGCAACAGGAAAGAAAATCATGGAATCGGCACTCTCACCCACCAAGGTAGAAGTGATAGCACGAAGTGAAAAGTTCTTTCCCCCCGAGGCCAGCTTCATTTTACTCATGACATAGGCATTCAGAAAAGAGCCGACCAAGAAAGCGGTCAGACTGGCTACAGCGATGCGGGGCGCCATGCCGAAAACGAAGTTGAAGCCCTCCTCTCCTTCCCAAAACGGAGCTGCGGGCATCAGAATGGCAAGCTGCCCCAAAGCTACCACCATGAAATTCATGGCAAAGCCCATCCAGATGATAAGACGTGCCTTGCGGAAGCCCCATACTTCGGCTATACAATCATTGATAATGTAAGAGATAGGAAATACAACCAATCCGGCAGTTGCCGTAATTTTCCAGATCTGGACTACTTTGGTCTCCAATAAATTTGCTGCGACAAGACATACACAAAACAGTATGCCAAGCAACATGAACGATACAGATACAGTGTTATTATTCTTCATTTCTCCTGTTTTTTACGTGGTGTTCTAGAATACACGACCGCTATTCACGGCATCATACGTCTATTTTTTAATTCGGGGTGCAAAGATAGAAATTATTTCCGAGTTAACCGGATATAACTGCATTAAATATTCTTATCAAGAAGAACAGCCTCATCAAATAATTACTTTTTCTATACTTCCTTGATTGCCAAACAGTATGGAACAGTGAAAGATGAAGCGTCATAAACAGGTGGGTATCAGTGAAAACGATTAGAGGGGCAGATTGAATCCACCCCTAAAAGACAGGATAAAAAATCCTTTATTCAAACAAAGCAATCGTCTTCTTTATAATTTCGATACACTCCTTTAATTGTTCTTCTGTAATCACCAATGGCGGAGCAAAACGAATAATATTCGTATGTGTCGGTTTGGCCAGCAAGCCGTTTTCGGCCAATTTCAAGCAAATTTCCCACGCCAAATCCTTCGTTTCATCATTATTGATTATCAACGCATTCAACAATCCCTTGCCCCGGACAAAAGAAGCCACACGAGATGTTTCACACAGTTTTCTCATCTCTTCCCGGAATATCAATCCCAGTCTGTATGCCCTGTCCGCCAACTGTTCGTCCCGTACCACCTCCAGTGCCGTAACAGCCACTGCCGCAGCAATAGGATTTCCGCCAAAAGTGGAACCATGTTGTCCCGGACGGATAACATCCATCACTTCATTGCATGATAATACTGCAGAAACAGGACAGGCCCCACCCGATAAAGCCTTTCCCAAAATCAGGATATCCGGATGAACATTCTCATAGTCACAAGCCAGCAATTTGCCTGTACGGGCAATGCCGGTCTGCACTTCATCGGCTATAAAAAGTACATTGTGGGCACGACACAAGTCGTAACATTTTTTCAAATATCCCTCATCGGGTACATAAGCACCTGCTTCTCCCTGAATGGGCTCAACCAGGAATCCGGCCACATGGGGATGTTCGTCCAGCACTTTCGCCAGCGCTTCGGCATCATTGTAAGGAATCACAACAAAGCCGGGAGTAAAAGGTCCGTAGTTATTGTAAGCGTCCGGATCAATGGAGAAAGAAACGATAGTGGTAGTACGCCCATGAAAATTATTCCGGCATACAACGATTTCCGCCGTATCCTTGGGAAGCTTTTTTACTTCATACGCCCATTTGCGGCAAAGCTTCAATGCGGTTTCTACCGCCTCGGCTCCCGTATTCATCGGTAAAACCTTGTCATATCCGAAATAACGGGTGACAAATTCTTCATACCGTCCCAACTGGCTGTTATAAAAAGCGCGTGAAGTCAAAGTCAGCTTTCGCGCCTGTTTTACCAACGTATCAATAATACGCGGATGACAATGTCCTTGGTTCACCGCCGAATAAGCGGAAAGGAAATCATAATATTTCTTTCCTTCCACATCCCATACAAACACACCTTCTCCTTTATCCAATACCACAGGAACAGGATGATAATTGTGTGCTCCATGTTTGTTCTCAAGCTCCATTAATTGAGCTGCCGATAATTTTGCATCCATAAGCTTTTTATTATTTAATGTTTTTCTTTCTTCAAGAATATTTCCGCCATCATACAACGGGCACTTCCTCCTCCCAAAGTTTCAATGGTAGGGATGGGCATGGGAAGCAACGCGTTATACTTAGACAGCCGTTGTAACTGGCCTTCATCCAACGAATCGTAAGCACTTTGAGACATCACTAGAAACAATGCACCTTTCCCGTTCTCCACCTGAAGCATATTTCCGGCAAAGTGATGCATCTGTTCCTCGGAGATGGCGATGATTTCTTTCCCTGTCTGCCGCAAGATGTGGCAAACCTGCTCACGCTCTTCCACGTCATCAATGCTGTCCAGACAAACGACCGCATAATCTGTTGCCACACACATCATGACGTTGGTATGATAAATGGGCAGACGTTGTCCGTTTACAGTCTGATAGGCGCGAAAGGGCACTGGAATAAAGTTCTGTTCCTTGCAGAACCGACCCAATAATGCTTCGTCCACCCGTTGCGACAAAGCCGCGTATGCATAACGGTTCACTCGGTCCAGAATGATTCCCCCGGTCCCCTCCAGAAAGCGGTTTTCTTCCTCAAAACCTGTATAATCTACCTTCCGACGGATGCTGAACCCCTCCGACTCTATCCGCTGCAAAATATCCGCCCGTCTTTCCGCCCTGCGGTTTTCCGCAAACATAGGATACAGCACCACCGTTCCGTCGTCGTGAAAGGACACCCAGTTGTTCGGAAATATGGAATCCGGAGTATGAGGTATCGGGGTATCCTGCACCGCTATTACCTCTATGCCGTTTGCACGCAACTTATCCACCATGCCCCGAAATTCCTTCAAGGCACAAGCTTGTACTGTCTCACCTGCCGCAACTGTCCGCTGCTGGAAATAATTGTTAGCCGCTGTTTCTTCATTGAACCCGAAGGCTACGGGTTCCACCATCAAAATGTGGTTTGTTGTTTGTTTAGTCATTTTCTCGGATTAATGGTAAGGTGGAGCAGCGCAACAGTCCGCCCATCTTAGATATTTCATAATAAGGTACACGCTCTACCGTCATTCCCCATACCTCTTCCATAAAGGTATTCAGGCGGATAAAGTTCTTTTCAGAAACCACCACCTCAGGAGAGATGGAAAAGACATTCGTATTCATATAGTACATCTCTTCCCGCGTTATTTCAAATACATTCTCCCTGCCGAACAAATCGAGCAGAGTATGATAATCCTGAGGATACATAAATCCGTCCTTATAAATAATCGCATGCCCTTTCCCTACCGGCATAAAGGTACAATCCAGATGCAGAATCCCCGCACGTGGATCTGTATTATGTTTTTTCAGCTCCAAGGGGATGAATATCTTCCCCGGACAGATTTCTTTCAGAAAGGAAAAAGCATATCGGTTGGTACGTGCCGTCTTCATCTGCGGATAATCGGGCTGGGTATAAAGGCCTACAAACACAATATTATTGTAAAGCACCACATCACCTCCCTCTACGTGCGCCTTTTCGGGAAGGTTGAAAATCTTGTTATAAGCTATCTGATTATAGACCACTTCGTAAGCTTCCTTCTCATCTTCCCTGTTGGGGATGATGTTGGAAACAATAATCTTGTCGTCAATCACAAACCCCACATCACGGGCAAACACCTGATTACAATTCTCCAGTGTCCACGGGCGATAGACCTGTACCCCATATTTCAACAATACGCTTTCAAAGCATCTCATCTCTTTGAAAATATCTTCTTCATGGGGATATATGTTATGCAATACGGACTCGTATGACTTGGCGTCATAAGTTTCTTCCAGCGTGGGGACCTTCCCTATGGAACCGGGTTGTCCAAGCACCACAGCTTTCAATGTAGAAGTTTCATTCTTTACGTTAAGCTGCATAAATCTAATATATTTATGCAAATATAAGAAGTTTACTCAACTAAACAAATGAATTGCCCGAATAATTCTACCTTATTGATTTATCAATTATATTTGCAACCGAAAAAAGAAGGTAATATGAAAAAACAAGAACTTTATAACAAGGTGATCGCTTATTTTCAAGAAACGATACCTGTTGCCGAAACTGAACTTCATTACAATAACCCATTCGAGTTGTTGATAGCCGTTATCCTGAGTGCACAATGCACGGACAAACGGGTAAATATGATCACCCCTCCTCTTTACCGGGATTTCCCGACTCCTGAGGCACTGGCTGCTTCGACGCCGGAAGTGATTTATGAATACATACGGAGTGTAAGTTATCCCAACAACAAGGCAAAACATCTAGTAGGCATGGCGCAAATGCTGGTGAAGGATTTTCATAGCGAAGTACCGGGAACATTGGAAGAACTGATTAAACTGCCGGGAGTGGGACGCAAGACGGCTAATGTCATTCAAAGTGTAGTATTCAACAAAGCGGCCATGGCAGTAGATACACATGTGTTCCGCGTGAGCCACCGCATCGGACTGGTTCCTCAAACCTGCACCACACCGCTGGCTACCGAGAAATATCTGATGAAGTATATTCCGAAGGAGATTGTGCCCACCGCACATCATTGGCTTATTTTACACGGAAGATATGTTTGTATGGCACGGACACCGAAATGTTCGGAATGCGGATTGAACGGATTGTGCCGGTATTCGTTGAAGCCGGCTTTATAAACTAATTCTCATTCCATCGTATGCAAAATGCACATGCGGCGGCAATAACCGTTCAGCATCAGCATGTAATCCCATATGATGACTCATGTGAATAAAATAAGTTTCCCCGGCTCCTATTCTTTGTGCATTGTCCAAAGCCTCCTTCAAATTCTGGTGGGTATTATGAGTCTGGGGACGCAATGCATTCATTACCAACACATCCAGTCCTTGCAACAAATCATATTCAGCCCCGGGCATCGTCAGCATATCGGTAATCCATGCCATCTTGCCGATACGGTATCCCAAAATGGGCAATTTGCCGTGCATTACCCGAAGAGGTGTCACTTCTACTTTGTTTCCTTCGGGATTGCCGATAATAAAAGGAGAACCGGGAACAATTTCCTCTAATGTAATACGGGGAACTCCCGGATAAAGATGTTCGGCAAAACAATAAGGAATACGCTGGCGTAAACGCTCTGCTGTATATTGTTCGGCATAAACCGGCACATCACGAAAACGACAGAAAGGACGCAAATCATCCAAGCCTCCTACATGGTCATAGTGTTCGTGAGTAATCAAAACACCGTCCAACGGTTTGAAATCGTTCAACCGTATCATCTGTTCACGGAAATCGGGACCACAATCTATCAGAATCCGGAGCCCTTCCGTTTCTATCAGTCCCGAACAACGCAAACGGTTGTCCCGGGGATCGCTGCTGGTACATACCGGACATTTGCACCCTATTTCGGGTACTCCCGTAGACGTTCCGCTGCCTAGTATTGTAATCTTCATATTATACTTTATATAAAATTCACTTCGGGAGAGATAGCTACCCCGAACTTTTGAAGCACAGACTCCTGTATCCGTCTGGCAAGAGCAATCACTTCATCTCCCGTAGCGCCTCCACAGTTCACCAAGACCAACGCCTGTTTAGAATGAACACCCGCGCGCCCTATTTGTTTGCCTTTCCAGCCGCAACGGTCTATCATCCATGCAGCAGGAATCTTCACCCGATTGCCATCCACTTCATAATGTGGCATATCAGGATACTGTTGCTGTACTATTTCAAACTGCCTGCGTGGAACAATCGGATTCATAAAGAAACTTCCGGCATTTCCCTGCACCCGGGGATCGGGCAACTTGGCTTCACGCACGGCAATAATCACCTTCCTTACATTCTCCAATGCCACCTCACCTCCTCGCTTTTCCAATTCGCCACGCACATTTCCATACTCCAGATTAAAAACCGGCTGCTTACTTAAACGATAAGTGACGTAAGTCACTATATATTTACCTTTCAAATCTTTCTTGAAAATGCTTTCACGATAAGCATAACGGCATTCCTCTTTGGTAAAAATCCGTTTCCTGCCGGTTTCCACCTCGACGGTTTCCACACTTACAATCAAATCTTTTGCCTCAACACCATACGCACCGATATTCTGAACGGCAGAAGCACCCACTTCACCGGGAATCAATGACAGATTTTCAGCACCATACCAACTGTTCTTCACGGTATATGCCACAAAATCATCCCACACCTCACCGGCTCCTGCCCTTACCTCTATTTCCTGTTCGTTTTCAGCAACCACCTCATACCCCCGGATAGCCGAATGCAGGACAGTCCCTGCATAATCACCTTTAAAAAGCAAATTGCTTCCTCCGCCGATATGCAACCAGTTACCGGCCATCAGGTTTTTATCCGACAAGATGGATTGCAGCTCTGTCACCGATTCATATTCCACAAACAAAGATGCCTTCACATCCATACCAAATGTATTATGAGGCAACAGAGAATAGTCTTTTATTTCCTTCATTTACAATCAAATCAATCGCTCAGATCCTCAAACTGCATCAGTTTCCATAGACCGTGCCGCCGTTCAAAATAGAGCGTATTATTAAATCCATTGCCAAAACCTTTCATTTCAATCACTTTCGTATTGGAATGCACATTCTCGTTCTGGCCATAGTTCACATTTGTCAAATTCTCACGAGGCAACACAGGCTGGAATGCGAACCATTGTCCGGCCTCCAAAGTCGTTTCCAGTATCTGAAACTCGTCTTCGGGATCAGCAGTCACAAACTTCAACGGTTCGTGCAAACGTGACAACTGGAAAACCGAATCATTGGCAAAACGTTCATAAAACTCAAAGAAGTCCTCCTTACCGGTATCCTCTCTCGGCATATCCGCGAAATCTATGGCTTCCAGTTTCCACAGCCCCTTCAGACGCTCAAAATAGTACCGCTTGATTTTTCCCTTCTTCAAGTAAATCCATTCTATCTTGACACTGGTAAGCCCCGTATCTTTCTCCATTTCCATATCTTCCGCCTTATCGAACAGAACTGTATAGGCATCTTGCCGGCTGAATAAAGGATCGTGTTTCCATTGGTCCTTTTCAATGTGCTCTTTCTTTTCCATTGTATAATACGGCAAAGGGAACACGATGCGTGACAATTGTAACTTTTCATCACTGGCAAAATTGTAGAAAAAGTCGGCAAAACTTTCGTCGGCCGTAGCGGGAACCATTGGTTCTTCCTCTACCGCAGCCATCGCTTCTGTTGTGTCCGGGGGTGCAGTCAGCGAATCAATCTCCTCAGTAAGCGTCTCGAAGGGGTCCATTTTCTTTTTTCCACCTCCACAGGAGCTTATCAGCATAAGCAGACAAACTCCGATTATTAGTTTTCTCATTTTCTATATTTAGAAAAAATCGATGCAAAAATATCGTTTTTTTTAGTTTTCAGCAAAATATATGGGTTTAATTCGCTAACTTTGCGGTCATTAAAAAATAAAGAAGAAACTATGTTAGCTAAAATAGAACAATTACTTCAGGAAATTGAAGGCTTGCAAGCAGCCAATGCGGAAGAATTGGAAGCCTTGCGCATTAAATATCTTAGCAAAAAAGGAGCGATTAATGAGTTGATGGCAGACTTCCGCAACGTACCTGCCGAGCAGAAAAAAGAGGTGGGCATGAAACTGAACGAGCTGAAAAACAAGGCTCAGGAACGTATCGCTACATTGAAAGAAGTTTTTGAAACCCAAGATAACGGTGCCGCCGAAATGGATCTTACGCGTACGGCTTATCCCATCGAACTGGGAACACGCCACCCGCTGAGCATTGTAAAAAATGAAATTATTGATATATTCCATCGACTGGGCTTCAGCATTGCCGACGGTCCCGAAATAGAAGACGACTTGCACGTATTCACTGCCATGAATTTTGCCGAAGACCATCCTGCACGTGATATGCAAGATACTTTCTTCATCGAAGCCAGTCAGGAAGATGTGAAAAAGAACATCGTGCTTCGCACTCACACTTCTTCCGTACAGGCAAGAGCTATGGAACATTCGCAACCTCCTATCCGCATCATCTGTCCGGGACGTGTATACCGCAATGAAGCGATCAGTTATCGTGCCCATGCATTCTTCCATCAAGTGGAAGCACTCTACATTGACAAGAATGTATCATTCACTGATTTAAAGCAGGTATTGCTATTGTTTGCCAAAGAAATGTTCGGCGAAGATACTCAAATCCGTTTGCGTCCGTCCTATTTCCCGTTCACCGAACCAAGTGCCGAAATGGATATCAGTTGCAATATTTGCGGCGGAAAAGGTTGTCCGTTCTGTAAAGGCACAGGCTGGGTGGAAATTCTGGGATGTGGTATGGTGGATCCGAATGTATTGGAAGCCAACGGCATTGACAGCAAAGTTTACTCAGGCTATGCGCTAGGTATGGGTATTGAACGCATCACCAACTTGAAATATCGTGTAAACGATTTACGATTATTCTCTGAAAACGATACTCGCTTCTTGAAAGAATTCGAAGCAGCCAATTAATAATGTGTCAATGTGACCATGTGCTGATATGCCAATTGCCATGCGGAATAGAACGCGGTCAATTGGCATATTAACATATTGCCACATTAGCATATTGATACATTGACATATTAGCACATTATCCTCAAATCCGCAACTAAGCCCTTGAACGTCCTTATTGCGTTTACACGTCCTCTCATTACTGAATTTGCA
>NZ_JBCOCI010000021.1:0-61278 GCF_040929485.1 Phocaeicola sp. RTP21198st1_B8_RTP21198_201120
CTGCAAATTCAGTAATGAGAGGACGTGTAAACGCAATAAGGACGTTCAAGGGCTTAGTTGCGGATTTGAGGGTTATAGAAAAGCAAGTAAAAAGGTTGAATAGTTTTCAATAGGTATTTTTCCAAATAAAATGAATAATATTAAAGCATTTATATACAAAGACATGAAAAGAAACGCCACGTTTAAAGTCCTACTGATGTTCATTGTGGGATTATTCTTGTCCGTCAACACATTTGCCCAACAAATAGTTGTCAAAGGAATTGTCAAAGATACTACAGGTGAACCAATCATCGGGGCTAATGTTATAGTAAAAGGAACGACTAATGGTACCATCACCGATTTTGATGGCAACTTCCTGTTAAACGCCAATAAAGGTGACATTATCATCATTTCGTTTATCGGATATCGGTCTCAAGAAGCACAGGCAGCCGCTTCTATGAATATTATATTAAAAGATGATACAGAACTTCTGGATGAAGTGGTTGTCATTGGATACGGTTCTGTGAAAAAAGATGACCTGAGCGGTTCTGTGGTAGCTATCAAAGCAGAAGAGATGAACAAAGGTGCTGTTACTTCTCCTCAAGAACTGATTATGGGAAAAGTTCCGGGACTTTCTGTTAGTCAAGGTGACGGTGCCCCTGGTGCCGGTTCGACAATTCGTATCCGTGGCGGTGCATCACTAAATGCCAGCAATGATCCACTTATTGTTATCGATGGAGTTCCTGTTTCAAATGATGCCGCTCCAGGCACTCCCAATGCACTTGCCACCATTAATCCCAATGATATTGAAACTTTCACTGTTTTGAAAGATGCTTCGGCGACAGCCATTTACGGTTCACGCGCTTCGAATGGAGTTATTATCATCCAAACTAAAAAAGGGACACAAGACAAAATAAAAGTTAGCTACTCAGGAACTTTCACGGCAAAAGACCCTTATAAACGTATAGAGACATTGGACGCACAATCATTCCGCGAAGTAATGCAGGCTCAATATCCGGAAGGAACCGCACAGTCGGCGGACATCCAACGGATTCTGAACGTATACCCTAACCAAAGCACCGATTGGCAAGATGCTATTTACCAGACAGGATTAAGTACAGACCAAAACATCGGAATTGCAGGAAAAGCAGGATTTATGCCTTTCCGTATCTCTTTAGGTTATAATACAGAAAAAGGTACACTAAAGACTTCTAAATATGAACGTTATACCGGTGCTGTCAATCTAAGTCCTAAATTTTTCGACAACCACCTGAGTGTAGACATCAATGTAAAAGGCACCATCAATAAAAACCGATTTGCAGATTCCGGTGCTGTAGGTGCCGCTGCTTTCTTTGACCCCACCAAACCCATTTACGATGAAGAAAATCGATATAATGGCTATTGGAACTGGGGAATAGTACAAGGAGCACAAGCCGATCTGGCGACTCAGAATCCATTGTCTTTATTATACGATAGAAACAATCACGGTACAACCAAACGTAGTTTGGGTAATATTCAATTGGACTATAAAATACATGGTCTGGAAGACTTACATGCCAACTTGAATTTAGGCTATGACGTGGCAAAAACAACCGGTCGTAATTTTGTAAATTCCAATTCGGTTCAAAGCTCACTAGATAAAACATTCACCGGTTTAGGACAAGGCAATACTTGGAACAATCTGCGTCGTAACCACCTGCTGGACTTCTACATGAACTATGCAAAAAACATAGAATCCATCAAAAGTAATTTCGATATAATGGCAGGTTATTCCTGGCAACATTTCTATTATGCCAATCATGATATCACCTATTCAAACCCTACAGAGGACTTAGGTGCAAAAGAAGGATATACCTATGACGAAAACGAACGGCATTACATCCGTGATGACCACCGTCGCATTCCGTATGAAAACTATCTTATTTCATTCTTCGGGCGTTTAAATTACAATTTCATGGACCGCTATTTGCTGACTGCCACTTTACGTCGTGACGGTTCTTCACGATTCAGTGAAAACAATCGTTGGGGACTTTTCCCTTCAGCCGCCTTAGCTTGGACCATCAGTAATGAACCCTTTATGAAAGCTACAGAAAATGTGCTTTCCAAATTAAAATTACGCTTAGGATATGGTGTGACCGGACAACAGGAAATTGGAGATTATCAATATATCACATCCTATTCATTCAGCACTAATCCTAATACAACCTATTTAGGAACTACGCTTTTGAAGCCAAACGGTTACAGTCCTGATTTAAAATGGGAACAAACAACTACATACAATGTAGCCATCGACTTCGGATTCTTAAATAACCGTATCAACGGTAGTATTGAATATTATCAGAAACATACAAAAGACTTGTTAAACACCATCAGTGCCGCAGCGGGAACGAATTTTATCAACTTGATTACCGCTAATGTAGGTAAAATGAAAAATAAAGGTGTGGAAGCCAATGTAAATGCCATAGCTATCCAAAGCAAAGACTTCACATGGGAGGTAGGCTATAATATCACTTGGAATGATAGCAAGATTACCAAGCTGACTACCACTTTCAATCCCGACTACCAAGGTATTGATGCCGGCACAAACCAAAAACACCAAGTAGGTGAAATGCCTGGAACATTCTATTTATACCAACAAGTATACGATGAAAACGGCAAGCCTATCCAAAATGCATTTGTAGACCGAAACAATGACGGACAAATTACCGAAGCCGACCGTTATCTAACCCACAAAAGTCCGATGGCTAAAGTATATATGGGTTTCAGTTCTCAGTTCAGCTACAAAAAATGGGATCTGGGCTTTAATCTCCGTGCTAACTTTGGCAATTATGTATACAATGGCGTGGCATCAGGCAATAGCACTTCCAACAATTATGGTGGAAAAGGATTTATTACAAATCTTTATAACGGTTTTCAAGATACAAGCTTTACCTTGCTGAATACCAGCGAACAAATGGCCAGCGACTATTTTCTGGAAAATGCTTCATTCTTGAAGATGGACAACCTTACATTAGGCTATTCTTTCCAAAATCTGTTTGCAGCCAAACTATCAGGACGTATCAGCGCATCTGTCCAAAATGTATTTACTATCTCAAAATATAGCGGATTAGACCCGGAATGTGGAGCGATAGATTCTAACATCTGGCCACGTCCCCGCACATACACTATAGGTTTGAATCTTAACTTTTAATGAGAATTACGTATGAAAACAAGAAAATATATCTATACAACTCTGGCAACTTGCCTGTTTGTTTTTTCAAGTTGTCTCAATGATTTGGATGTCTTACCTTTGGATCCCACAGTGGAAACAGCAGACAAAGCTTATACCGATGCGGAAAGCTACACTAAAGGACTTCATAAAATATACTCAGTTTGGGCGTTATCCGGACAAGACGGCAGCAGCAGTTCAGATATTTCAGGCCTTGATGCAGGAAATACTGCACTATTACGCTGTTGGTGGACTTTACAAGAACAGCCAACCGATGAAATGAAGAACGCATGGAATGATGCATGGTGCACAGAAGTAAACTATATGACATGGACTACCAATAAAGTGGAACCCATTGAAGGGGTTTATCAACGCTGCATGTATATAGTGGCACTGGTAAATGAGTTCTTAAAGAACATTCCCAACGCGCCCGAAAGCATTGACAAAGAAAGTTATATTGCACAAGCCCGCTTTAACCGTGCTTTTGCCTATTATATCTTGATGGATATGTTTGCATTGCCTCCATTCATCACTGAAAAGAATTATTCCATAGAACCTGCCCCGCTGTCTAGAGAAGACCTGTTCAATTGGATAGAAGCAGAACTAAACGAAATCAAACCCAATCTGCCCTCTCCACGCTCCGAATACGGAGTAGCAGATCAAGCTGTTGCCAGTTCTTTACTAGCACGCATGTATCTTAATGCAGAAGTTTACACCGGTAAGGCACGATATAGCGAATGTATTAATGCATGCAACGAAGTGATCAAAGCAGGGTATCAACTGGCAGACAACTATGCTGATTTATTCAAAGCAGACAATGGCGAGAATCCGGATACCAAAAAAGAAATAATCTATCCTATCATCTTTGATGGGGACAAGACCCAATCATGGGGTATGGCTGCCATTATCATCGGAGCCAGAGGAGCTGAAGACAAAGATGTTTTACTAGCACACAGTGGGGTAGACCAAGGCTGGGCAGGATTCCGCGCAACAAGCAATCTGGTTCATCTCTTTGATTTTCAAAATGATGAAGAACCCAAAGCTTCTGAGATTCAAGATAAACGTGGTATTTTTTATGATAAAGGACGCTCTATCGACATTACTTCCAGTGTATCCGGAACTTTTGAAACTGAAGGATGGAGTGTATTCAAATTCAGCAATTTAGACAGCAACGGACAACCGGGAAAAAATACATTATGGGTAGATACTGATTTTCCGATGTTCCGTTTGGGAGATATTTACCTGATGTATGCAGAAGCCGTAGCACGCGGTGGAGAAGGAAGTAAGGCTAGTGCTGTTGAATATATCAACGCCCTTCGCAAGCGTGCCTATGGAGATGAAAAACACAACATTTCCGAAAATTGGTTAGAGGAAAATAATTTCCGTAATTTGTTAGATGAACGCGGGCGTGAATTATATTGGGAAGGTATCCGCCGTACAGATTTAGTACGTTTCGATCTGCTTACTTCCGGCTCCTATACATGGGATTTCAAAGGAGGAATCAATACCGGAGTAGGAGTGAACAAGAGATATAACGTGTATCCTATACCTGTTACCGACCTGACCGTAAACGGTAACTTACAACAAAATGAAGGTTATTAATCAATAAGTACATCATCATGAAATTCATAAAAAGCATATCAACTTCTATTTTTACCCTATTACTTTGTACTGCTTGTGAAAGTGATTTGGAACAAGTGACATATAGTTCGGAAAATGCCATCCCGTCTACCCTGTCATCCTTGAATGACAGTTATATACTGGAATCAAAAAATGCTTCCCAAGAGGCATTCACCCTTACCTGGAGCTATCCGGATTTAGGCTATCAAGCAAGCGTTATCAATGCGTTGGAAATGGATGTTAAAGACAAAAATTTTGCCAATAAAGTAATTCTAGCCTCATCCAAAACAGATTTATCACATACTATCACTGTCAGTGACCTGAACAGCAAAATCATGACCCTGCTGAAAGTCTATGAAATGGAGACAGCGCCGATAGGAATCGAATTTCGGATATCGTCTTCTATCTCAGCAGCTGCCGATACATTGTATTCCAACATTGTCTCAACCACCATCACTCCATATGAAGGTGAGCCGGAATATCCGGCAATCACACTCCGTGGAAGTTATAATGGTTGGGATTTCACCAAAAGCCAAAAAGTATATTCGGTAAATTCTGATAATATATACACCGCTATGGTGTACTTCGACGGCAAAGCAGCCGATGGTTGGAAATTCTGCGGTACGGAAGACTGGGGTACGGACAATTGGGGAGCTCCGGAAAGTATGACACCCGAACAATCCCTCGTTACTTTAGTATCCGGTAATGGAGGGGACATTAAAGCATACAGCAAAAACAGTTATTATTTAGTCTGATTATCCGTTTATGCACCTGTTATATTCGCAATTACTAGTCTGTCAAAGAGTTTGTCTCCAAAATACCGTCTGTTTAATTTGTAAATAAACTCGTTGAGATACAACTGTAAGTATTTCCTTTTGATTTTATGGTAGTTGCCCAGCAATGTCCGTTTTGCATTACTGATTGCGATATGCACCCATTTGAGTGTTTCCTTGGTGGTTTTGGCGTCTGATTTCTCGGTGACGTGCAATTCCACCAGATCGGAGATGTCAACGTAAGAAGTGCTTTTGTCCGAAAATACGATGGCATCATCCTCCATGCAGTCCCTGACCACGCCGTTGATTCCTTCACTTTGATGGCTATCCAGTACCCTGGCCTTGAAATAACGCACATGCTTCTCCTTTTTGCCCGTTTCGATATCTTCCAACGGGGTGCTTTCGGCCATCACCGCAACGTTCTGCTTTCCCTCGGCTCCCCGGCCACGTGTACCCTTGCCTCGCTCGATTTCCTTACTGGCCACCGAAAAGTAACCCTCATCCAGTTCTATCATCCCTTCCAGTGTATACCTTGCATCCCGGTTGCCCATCGCCCTGCGGAGTTTGTGTACCATCGCCCATACCGGTTCGTAACGCTTCAATCCTAATTGCTTCTGGAGTTCGTTGGTGGAGAATCCCTTTTTTGTGCAACTCATCAGGAACATCGTTTTGTACCACACCAGAAACGGCAGCTTGGAGCTCTCCATGATCGTACCGCTGCGCAACGAGGTGCGGAAACGGCAACCTTTGCATTCATAACTCCATTTACCCTGTAACCAATAATGGGAAGTGCCCCCGCATCGCTTGCAGACAACCCCTTCCTTATCACGCTGCTCCTTGAAATGCAAACGACAATCTTCCTCCGAACCGAAATGAGCCGTAAAACTGAATATGTTCATAATCCCTGCTTTTTGAGCGCTAATATACTAAAAATATTAGGTGTGTTTGCGGAGAATCAGATTATTTAGAATTCAATAATACCACAGGAGAATTGAAAGTTTCCAAACCTCACAACTCATGGGGAATTGTAGGAGACCACAATAGCTGGGGAAGCGGTGACACAATGATGACACTGGAAACTGAAACGGATGAAAACAACAAATTTCAATATTATTTAAAAGCTACCCTAGATATGTCCGCCGGTAATAAATGGAAAATACGCCCTGAAGAGAAATGGGAAGACGATATAGCTCCCGGAGCTGTAGAAGGAGAGTTTGAAGATGCCGGTGATGGTAATTTTAAAGTTTCAGAAGCTGGTAACTATACCATCAAGTGGTATTTCAACAAGGTAACTCCCAAAATCATTGTTGTAAAAAACAAATAAAACTACTTTTAAGTTTATTCCTTTATATTGCATCGGTTAAAAGTTTTTTATAGAAAACTCTTAGCTGATGCAATATAAACTAAAGTTTTGACAAAGAATTAATATAAAAGAACCATAAATCATTCTTGTCCAAACACGAAACAGTTCACAATCATTTATATTTTTTCAGATGCAAAAAAGACACATCATTCTATAAATCAAACACTTATAAAATACAATTGATTTAAATCATTTATATTTTTATTCTTAGATAAAGAATCAATTTACAAGAAAGCTACATTTGCAACATCCAAAACAAAATAAAGTGAGGATAACCGTTAACCTAAAACTAAATACCATTAAATCATGAAAACCAAAAAGAATTTTTCCCCTATTGTATCTCATTACAAATCATTTTTTGCAGATACTTTTTTGAAATTTATTTCAATAAACAGAAATATAGAGAACTCATTCTATCTCAATAAATCTAAAAAACAAATACATGTTTCAACTCTCTCAATATCCAGTTGAACAGATCTCACAAAATTTTCAGAAAAAATTCAATGGTTTTAAAGAAAGATCAATTCCATTAGAAATATAAGGATTAAAGGAGCCATAAATAATCTGATTGTTTGGGAAAACAGTTTTCAATAGGTGTTTTTAGCTGAGAATATAAACTTGAAATAATTATTTAACTTTAAATTTAAAGACATGAAAAGAAACTTGATGTTCAAGATCCTACTCACACTGATAGTAGGATGCTTCTTGTCCATAGACGCATTTGCCCAACAAATGACTGTCAAAGGACTTGTAAAGGACACAACAGGCGAACCAATTATCGGTGCCAATGTTGTGGTAAAAGGAACAACCAATGGTACTATCACTGATTTTGACGGTAACTTCCTGTTAAACGCCAATAAAGGTGATATAATTGTTATTTCGTTTATCGGATACCTGACCCAGGAACTTCCGGCTGCTACTTCACTAAATGTGATACTGAAAGATGATACGGAAACTTTGGAAGAAGTAGTCGTTATCGGTTATGGTGTGGCTAAAAAGAATGACCTGACCGGTTCGGTAACAGCCATGAAACCGGATGGAAAGAACAAAGGCTTAGTAATAAACGCACAGGATATGATTTCTGGGAAAATAGCCGGTGTCAATGTAACAAGTAATGATGGTGCCCCAGGCAGTGGCGCCCAGATTCGTATACGTGGCGGTTCTTCACTGAACGCATCTAATGACCCTCTAATTGTTATTGATGGTATGGCTATGGACAATGAGGGAGTAAAAGGCCTCTCTAACAAACTAGCCATGATTAATCCGCAGGATATCGAATCATTCAACGTATTAAAAGACGCTTCAGCCACTGCTATCTACGGTTCACGCGGCTCAAACGGTGTTATCATCATCACTACTAAAAAGGGACGCAAAGGGCAAAAGCCTTCAGTTTCCTATTCAGGTAGTGTCACATTGAGTCAGAAAAAAGGAACAGTTGATGTACTTGACAGCAACCAATACCGTCAACTTATCACCGATTTATACGGAGAAAACAGCGATGCTTATCGTGCCATGGGTACAGCCAACACCGACTGGCAAGATCTTATTTACCGTACCGCTCTCAGTCATGACCACAATATAACCGTATCGGGTGCAGTAAAAGACCTTCCTTATCGTGTATCTGTAGGTTTCACCAATCAAGAAGGTATCTTGAAAAATTCTGATTTCAAACGTGTCACAGCTGCATTGAATCTTAATCCGTCTTTTTTTGACGATCATTTGACTATGAACCTCAATGCGAAAGGAATGTACGCACGTTCTGCATATGCCGACGGTGGAGCCGTAGGTGCTGCTGTAAAGATGGACCCTACCCAAGATCCTTATAATTTCACATCCGAATATCACAAAGCCCAATTCGGCAATGCATTGGATCAGACATTACAAAATTATGGGGGATTTTTCCAATGGTCATCGGCCGCATCATTAGGCGACTCCACATGGCCGTTCATCTATAACAGCACGGCAGAATGTGCCAACCCATTAGCCATGCTTGCTTTTAACACAGAAGTTGCCCACAGCCGCGCCTTTGTGGGAAGTGCCGATATCGACTATAAAGTACATGGTCTTGAAGACCTTCGCCTTCATTTATCTCTAGGTGCCGATGTTTCCAAAGGACGCCAAGCACAGAATAAATCTACTGCTTCCCCTAGTGCCATGTATTATGGTTCTGTTGGAGGTGAAAGTATCCTAAAACGCAACCTTTCATTGAATGCATACGCCCAATATTATAAAGACTTTAATGATAACCACCATTTTGATATTATGGGAGGTTACGAATGGCAACATTTTTGGAAAAGCACAAACAGTGACTACGTAGGTCGTTATCCGATGACGAACGATGACCCCACATTAGCCGGCACAGAGCGTCCTCACACTCCGTATCAATACAAGACCGACAGTTATTTGGTTTCCTTCTTCGGACGTGCCAACTACATACTTATGAACCGTTACTATCTTACAGCTACCGTTCGCGATGATGGAACTTCACGCTTCAAAGACCATTGGGCGTGGTTCCCGTCTGTAGCCTTAGCTTGGAAAGCAAAAGAAGAAAACTTCCTAAAAGACATATCTTGGATATCTGACTTGAAACTTCGCTTAGGCTGGGGCATGACAGGTCAACAGGCAGGAGAAAAAATTAACAATTATAACTGGATTCCCACATACTCAGTAAGCACAGGTACTAACGGTTTTTATCCACTGATAGGTAACGGAACCCTATACCGCCCGGACAACTATACTCCTGATTTAAAATGGGAAACCACTACTACCTATAATATTGGGGTTGATTTTGGTATTATGGATCAACGGCTGACAGCCAGTATTGATGCTTATTACCGTAAAACCGAAGATTTACTGAACTATGCACCATTAGCGTCCATGGCCGGCTATAGAAATCAAGCATGGCAAAATATCGGTTCGTTGGAAAATAAAGGCATCGAATTTGCCTTAGACTGGAAACCCATTGTAAACAATGACTTAATATGGACTATTAATTATAACCTTACTTATAATAAGAATGAGATTACCGATCTAAGTGGTGTATCCGATAGTGGTGCTCCTGTAGCCAATACCGATATCAAAGTAGGTCAAGGTTCGGGTTTTTATCTGCAATACAATCAAGTAGGGTATCCAGCTAATTCATTCTATGTATACCAACAAGTATATGACCCACAAGGCAACCCGATAGAAAATGCAGTAGTAGACCGGGACGGTGACGGTAAGATTACCGAAAATGACAAATACCTTTATAAAAATGCTGCTCCCGACGTAACTATGGGGCTTTCCTCCCGCCTGGAATACAAAAATTGGGACTTCGGATTCTCACTGCGTGCCAGTCTAGGTAACTATGTTTATGATGGAATCAACGCCGGATGGAGCAACATGAATCCTGGTGAAGTATGGTCCAACTCTTTGAATTACCTGTCTAACCGTCCGGTAGACGCTGTAGCCAGAAATTGGCAAACTTACGAAATTACCGCCAAAGCTTCGGACTACTGGGTGCGTAACGCCTCATTCTTGAAGTGTGACAACATCACTTTAGGATACAGCTTTTCCAATCTCTTCAAGAACGGAAGCTATCGCGGTTTGAATGGACGCGTATATGGAACCGTATCGAATGTTTTCACCATTTCAAACTATGATGGCATCGACCCCGAAATCAATAACGGATTCGATAACAATCTCTATCCGCGTCCTATCTCATTTATTATTGGTCTTAACCTGAATTTCTAATTCGCAAAATTATGCAGTATATGAAAAAATACATAAAGAATATCGTTCCTGCCACATTCATGATGTTGGCTTTGGGGGCAACCTCATGTATCGGAGACTTAGATGTAGATCCTATCGATCCGAACATCGATACCAATGTTGATTTAAACGGATTGTTCAACAAGTGCTACGCCAATATGGCATTAGCCGGAAACGGTGGTGCTAACGGTGACTGTGATATTGACGGTTTGGATGGTGGTACGACAGGCTTTATCCGCCAATTGTTCAATTCCAACGAACTGACCACTGATGAAGCTATCTGCGGCTGGGGAGATGAAGGTGTAGCCAGTTTCTGCTACAATACTTACAATGCTTCCCATCCTATGTTAAACGGGTTCTATGCCCGTCTGACTACCGGCATCACCTATTGTAACCAATATCTGGCTATGGCTGGAGATACAGATGCCACCATGTCTGCCGAAATCCGCTTTGTACGTGCCCTACACTACTTCTTACTGATGGATGGTTGGGGAAACATACCCTTTACATTGGAACCAATGACCAAACCTGAACAAAGATCCAGAGCTCAAATGTATGAATGGCTTGAACAGGAACTGATCGGAATAGAACCGGCCCTTTCCGAAGCAAAAGCAAAAAAATCGACAGATGCCGGTTATGGTCGTGTAGACAAAGCTGCCTGCTGGCTGTTGCTCTCACGCCTGTACTTGAATTCGGAAATTTATACAGGAACGGCCCAATGGCAAAAAGCAAAAGAATATGCCGACAAAGTAATAAAATCCTCCTACCGGCTCAATACTGTGGGAAAAGGCGGATGGACTGCCTATCAAATGTTATTCATGGGTGACAACGGGGAAACTGATGCTGCTTACGAAGCTCTTCTACCCTTACTTCAAGACGGTCTGACAACCACCAGTTGGGGTACTTCCCTGTTCTTGATAGCTGGTTGCTTTGATGGTGAGATGCATGCAAACCCTAATGACCTGACAGCCACCAACGGTGTTTCTGCACAAAACTGGGGCGGTAACCGCGCACGTCCTGACCTCATCCGCAAATTCTTCCCTCAGAATGATGCCCCCGAACTGCCAAGCTACGACATGTATGTAGCAGCCAAAGACGACCGTGCTTTATTCGACGGTGTGGGACGTACCTTAAACAATGAAGATGTATCTACCTTTAAAAGCGGTTATGCTATTGCAAAATTCACCAACTTCAAAACAGACGGTTCAGCCGGACATGATGCCACCTTCGCCGATACCGACTACTTCTTGCTACGTGTTGCAGAAGCCTATCTGACTTTTGCAGAAGCCGATGCTCGCTTGAATGGAGGAAACACTACATCTGAAGGTACACAAGCAGTTAACTCCATCCGAAGTCGTGCACATGCTTCTACCCGTACAAATGCATATAGCCTGGATGATATTTGCGATGAATGGAGCCGAGAATTCTATTTTGAAGGCCGCCGCCGTATGGACTTAATTAGATTCAACCGCTATGGAGGCAACAACAATTACACTTGGCAATGGAAAGGCGGATCTTATGAAGGACGTAGTTTTGATGCACATCTTAATATTTTTGCCATCCCGACCAATGAGTTGACTGCCAACTCCAATTTGACTCAGAACCCGGGATACTGAAAACTTTTTGTTTTATAAATATTAAATGAAAATACAATGAATAAAATACTTAAATCATTTTTGATTATCGGATTGGGACTGGGTATATTCACCGCATGTGATGATGATCGCGACTCCAACCCAACGCTAATCTCACCCACCGAATTTGTCCTAAACACTCCAGCTATCAGCGGTACAGTAATCGATTTGGCCAATTCTTCCTCTATCGAAATATCCTGTTCACAACCCGACTACGGCTTCCCCGCCAACGTTGGATACTATGTGCAAGTGGCATTCGATGAATCCATGACCGATTTTACAGAAATAGGTAATGTCAATGCAGGAACAAAAATCAGTATAGACGCACCTCTTTTAGCTAGTACACTTACAGATATGAAAGTAAACAAAGGTGCAACCGATGTTGATTTTCCGATGGATATAGCGGTCTATATCCGCTTGAGAGCAGTTATGATGACCAGTGATAACAAAGCAATAGAAGGAACCGAAATACTTTCCAATGTAGTGTCATTGAATAAAGTACATTTACTTTTCTCGCTTCCTCCGGTCAATACCCCCGAAAACTTATATATCGTAGGCGGATTTAACGAATGGAACTGGGATTCGGCAACCAAGATGATTCCCGTAAACGGTGCAACTCATGTATTCTGGTCTATGGTATGGATAGACGATGCCGGCATCAAATTCAATCAGAGCAAAGCTTGGGATGGAAATGAAACAGGATTTTCTGGTATAAACAGTATAAACGGCGATTTGGCAGGCAATATCAAAGACAACGGAGACAATATCGCTACTGATACTCCGGGATGGTACTTAATGGTAATCACCTCTTCCGTTTCGGGACGCAACCTCGTCTATGATATACAGTTTAACAAACCTGAAATATGGTTGATGGGACCTGTTGTAGGCAACAGCGACTGGAAAGAGCAGGCTGAAGGCTGGTTATGTACCATTCCCGATACTTTTAACGCTTCTTTTGTCTCACCTGCTTTTGCTGCCAGTGTTCCGGGTGGCGATGGTGACGGTGTGCGTGCATACGTAAAAATTCCTACCTTTGAGTGGTGGAAGAGCGAGTTCATGGTCTTCGACGGCAAAATTGAATATCGTGCCAACAATGGAGACCAAGCACGAGTAGCAGGCAAAGCGGGACAGCAGCTCTACCTGAACTTCGCTACCGGCGAAGGCGAAATCAAATAATAATCTTTTTAATTGAATCAAGATGAAAAATATATCAATCCATTCATTAATCGGTCTGACTGTTCTGTGCATGTCTTCATGCACAGATGATTACACTGATTGGGCAACTCCTCAAGCCAACGAACAAGAAGCTGCAATAACCCTTCCCGATTTCTCGGCATCCAAGGTCGATGACATCAATTTATCCAATCCGGGGAGCAGCATCAAATTGTTCACTCTATCTAATGCCACACTTCCCGAAGGATATACCTTGGGCAATGTACGGGTAGAGCTCTCTACCGAGAAAGGTAAGGCAGGAGAACTGGAATCCAATACAGACGGAATGATTGACAGCCTGACCATTCAGAAGCTGGTAGTGGAAACTTACGGGAAACGTCCTATAGCGCGTCCCTTCATTGCCCAAGTATATGCCAATGCCATAAAAGACGGACAAGCCTTATTGGTAAATGCCGGTTCGTTTGACGTAAATTTCACTCCGGCCGCACCATTTATTGACACCGGTTACTATCTTGTAGGCGACATGTTCACAATAAAGAACGACAAGGATGAAACCTCGGTAAATGGTTGGAGCGCTGACGGCATGGTGGGATTCAGCCATTCGGGAACAGACGTTTATGAAGATTCCAAATTTTCCATCGTATTCACCACAACCGCTGATAATCAATGCTGGAAAATTATTCCGAAGACCAATACCGAGGGAGAATTCTGGGGAGCTGGTGTATTGGGAACCGTAACCGATGGAGATACCGCTACCGAAGGAACACTTACAACAAACAATCCACAAGCCGGCATGATAACCCAAGCCGGCATGTATAGAATGACATTGGATATGATGGAATACACCTACACACTGGAAGAGCTGGGTTTCGCTCCTTACATCTATGAAATAGGTAATAACACCTCATGGTCAGGTACTTGCCCGCTAGCCGGAATAAACTTTGATGGCAAATACAGAGGTTTCGCCTATTTGAACGGAGAATTCAAATACAAGCCGAACCCAGAAAAAGATAACTGGACAGGCGATTGGGAAAAAGTAAGTGGTGATGCTCTGGCAGGTACACTTGATGAAAACGGTGCAGGAAATATCGACGCTCCGGAAGCAGGGTTCTACATGATGGAAGTGGATTTGACTGCCATGACTTACAAGCATACCCTCATCTCAACTCTCGGAGTGATAGGTAGCGCCACCCCATCCGGATGGGATGCCGATACCGACATGACTTACAACGAAGAAGATGGAAGTTGGAATCTGACCACCAACCTAACGGATGGTGAAATCAAAATCCGCGCCAATAATGACTGGGACATCAACTGGGGTGGTTCGATAGCCAAACCGACTTTCAATGCCGGCAACATCGCTGTTACGGCCGGAAACTATACCATCAGGTTCATCCCTCAATGCGACGGCATGAACCTGTTGACCCTAACTAAGAACTAATCAATACAAGTATAGGTACGCTTCTTGTATCCTCCCCGTACCTATACCGACAAAAGGCGGTTTACGGCTTGCGGAATTTCCGTAATACTGTACTCCGCCTTATTCTTTTACCCCTTATAAACAAAGAAACCATGAAACGAATCCATCTCTTTCTAGTAGGTATACTATTCCTGCTTTGCTTGGTACCTCTGTCACAAGCCTGTTCTGACGATTCGCCGGAAATACCGGTTCCTCCGACTTCCGAAAACCCTGATCCTCCTACCGCCACTTGGAAAAATATCACTGCCGCCCCCGACAATTGGGATGGTACCAAGCGTGCCGACATCTCCTATCAATTATTAGTTTACTCCTTTGCAGACAAAGACGGTGATAAATACGGCGACCTCAACGGACTCATTGACAAGCTGGATTACATCAACAGCCTCGGAGTGACAGCCCTCTGGCTCTCCCCCATCCATCCTGCCATGTCCTATCACGGCTATGATGTGACAGACCATACCAAAGTCAATCCCAAACTAGGTACAGAGGCCGACTTCGACCGCCTCATCACCGAAGCCCACAAGCGCAACATAAAAATATACCTGGATTATGTAATGAACCATACGGGCAAAGCCCACCCTTGGTTCAAGGAAGCCACCTCATCTACTGATAATCTTTATCGTAGCTACTATCTCTTCTCCCAATCTCCTCAAACAGAGATAGCAGAAGGAAAAATAGCCATGATACCCAAAGAAGAATATGCCGCCAATGAATGGTTCGCAACCTCCTCCGAAGATACAGAAGTAAAAGGCATCTATACATTCAGCCTCGACTGGAGCAAAGCCTCGCAACCCACCGTCACAGTAACCCGGGCCGAAAAAGCCGATGCGGACAACCCTGACCCCGGCACAAACGGAGCCAAATACCTTTATTTCGGAGAAGGCATATGTAAAAAATTCTATGACAAAGGGAACAACCATTATGAACTGACCACAGACTTCGTTTCCTCTTGGGGATTTCTAATCCGCACTAGTAACGATCCTTCTTGGCCTGCAGGAACTAAATACGGTGCTACTTCTGCTTCCCACAAAGTCACTTTGGGTACTGCATTCACTCTTGATAACAAAACAGCGGCCGATATTCTGTTCGATTCCATGAACTTATGGTATTATCATTCCCAGTTTGCCACCGACTACTTTGCCGACCTCAACTATGGTGCGGTGGAACAAGCCACTTCTTCCCCTGCGTACATAGCCATGGCAAACAGTGCCAAAGGATGGATAGACCGAGGTGTGGACGGACTGCGGCTGGATGCTGTCAAGCACATCTACCACAGTGCTACCAGCAACGAAAATCCCCGTTTTCTGAATATGTTCTACGAAGACATGAACACTTATTACAAGCAAAAAGGACACACGGACAATTTCTACATGGTGGGTGAAGTACTGTCCGAATACAACGAAGTAGCCCCCTATTATGCCGGTCTGCCCGCTTTGTTCGAGTTCTCTTTCTGGTATCGTCTGGAATGGGCTCTCAATAATGCCACCGGATGTTATTTCACCAAAGACATCCTGAACTATAGGCAAGAATATGCCGCCTATCGTCCCGGGTACATCGCAGCAACCAAACTAAGCAACCATGATGAAGATCGTGCAGCCTCCAAGCTAGGTAAATCTACCGCCAAGGAGAAATTAGCAGCCGCTGTCCTGCTCACTACTCCCGGCTCACCTTATATTTATTATGGTGAAGAACTAGGATTATACGGCACCAAAGACAAAGGAGATGAATATGTACGCGGACCTATGTTGTGGGGAGACAGTTATACCACCCACTATACCGACAAAATAGATGCCACAGTAAGCACAAACATCCCCGATGTAACCAAACAGACGGCAGACCATCAGTCAGTATTGAATACCTACTTGATCTTTACCGCATTGCGTAACACCTATCCAGCGCTGGCCCAAGGAACCATGACCCGTCATGCTCTGTTCAACGAATCGGGAGAGGGAGAAAAAAAATACAAAAGTATTGCCGCCTGGTACATGACTAAAGATAGCGAGAAACTATTGGTTATTCATAATTTTGGCAATTCTGAAATAGAGATTCCCTTGACGGACAGGACGGAGAAAGCTATCGCCGTATCCGGAAATGTACAGGAGAAGGAAGACCATGGAAACTTTTATTTAAAACTAGACGGATATGCCTCCGTTGTCTATCTTCTAAAAAACTAATATACGAAAACACATGAAAGAAATATATCATAACCTCAAGAATTATATGCTAACCGCTTTGCTGGTATTATCCTCGTCAGCTTGCGGAAGCCACGGCAACGAACAGTCCGGAACAGATAATTCCGATACACCAGCACCTTCCAAAACCAGTTTTACTCAAGGAGCCGACATCAGTTGGGTGAGTGAAATGGAAAAAAAAGGGTTGAAGTTTTACAATCATGAAGGCATAGAAACCGACTGCTTCCAACTGATGAAAGAGCTGGGCATAAATGCCATCCGCCTGCGCGTATGGGTAAATCCCAAAGACAGATGGAACGGTAAACAAGACGTTGTGAACAAAGCCCGACGAGCCAAAGAACAAGGTCTGGATGTCATGGTAGACTTCCATTACAGCGACTCATGGGCTGATCCCGGACAACAGTTCAAGCCCAAGGCATGGATCGGCAAATCAGTAGCGGAACTAAAGACGGCCATTGCCGCCCATACCATCGACATCTTGCAAGCATTAAAGGCGGAAGACATATCCCCACGATGGGTACAAGTGGGTAACGAAATCCGTCCAGGAATGTTGTGGGATGAGAATGTCGCACTCAGCGGTGCATTCTATGATATCCGAGAATGTGATGTCAAAGGCTTAAACAGTACCAATGAGCGAGTGAAATATCCACAAAACACACAAAATCTGGCCGAGTTTGTCAATACCGGCTACGATGCCGTAAAAAAAATCTTCCCCCAAAGTATCGTTATTGTTCACATAGACAATGCCTGGGACGACCTAACTTGGTGGTTCAAGCAGTTCAAAGAAGCTGGAGGAAAATTGGATATGATTGGCCTGTCACACTATCCACAAACTCATTCCACAAAATTATGGCAAGAAATGAACTTGTTAGCATTAAAACACATCAGCCAACTAGCAAAGACTTTCCAAGTAAAAGTCATGATAACCGAAATAGGGGTAAAACAAAATGATTCCGCTTCCGCCCAAGTCCTTGCCGATTTTATAAACAAAGCCCGAGACATGGAATCTTGCGCTGGTGTATGGTACTGGGAACCGGAATGTTACGAATGGAACGGATATGATATGGGAGCCTTTGACAAAAACGGAAAACCCACAGCCATTATGAATGCATTCCAATCATCTACAAAAAGAAAGTAAAGATAACTCATAATCTTCCTGTTAATAACCGATAACCTAGAAGCCTAATATATGTATATAGGCTTCTAGGACTAACCGTGCAAGAGTTAAAAAGAGTATCCTAAAGAAATCCAAAACGTATTTCTGGCAAGACATTCATGTCCCGCAAACATCCACGCAAAATCCAAATGCACACCTGCATATTCCACTCCTGCCCCGGCCGTAGCATAACTGGCATCTCCTTTATTCTTATCACCATAATGATAACCGCCACGCAACATGAGATGCTCCATCCATGCATATTCCGCCCCGGCACTTACATTTAACGCCTGTACATCATCGGGGGAAAGCCTGTAACCCAGATCAGCGGTCAAAGTCAACCTATGCATTGATGCAAAAGGCAAGTCAGCAGCACCTCCTACTTTGACCATTGCAGGAAGAGCCTCTTTAGAGGTTAGGTATTTTATTTTCGGTCCAAGATTACTCGCATGAATCCCGACCGACCAACCGGCACCTTCCCAATCCTTTATCTCACGCTTATATAATATCCCCAAATCAAAAGCCACAGAACTCGCACCGTTGCTATTTCCTATCTTACCCATATCCGAATACAGATATTTAAAAGTAGCGGAAACCGAAAGATTCTTTATGACCTCGTATGCATAACCTGCCACCACAGCTATTTCTTTGGGATGTATTCCCGAAGCATCCTCCCCTATTCCATCCATCTCCGGATAGCCGAAATAACGGAAACCTAACAGAATGGCATTGCGCTTATTAATTTTATAAAAACCGCCTAAACTATGAAGAGAGTATCCAGACTCATAGTCACGCATCCACGGGGAATAAGTATACGTAACCCCACCTTTGTGCATGGCCTCCGATAAAGTTGCCGCACCATTATGGAAAACGGCATTATTTCCCCTCGAAATCGCCACACCGGCACCTCCCATGGCTGCGCTGCGTGCATCAACCGGTATAGTCAGATAGTTTGCCGCTCCGGTATTGACAGGTCCGGAATCCTCTTGTCCATAAGCTTTAATAAAAGTTATGCCTATTATAAACAGATATAGTCCTATTCGTTTCATGTCCTATTTCATTTTATCAGGATTAGTACTTGATAAATTTCTCTCTGATCTCCATCCCGTTCGCTCGGTACACCAATGTATAATATCCGGCAGAAAGCTTGGTTATGTCCACAGAATGCAAGGAGGCGGCTTCAAGTTCCAAATGAAGACTCAGCACCTTATTGCCAATGCCATTATACAAAGTCAGTTCTCCATTACCAGCCATACTGCTGCTTACACTAAATATCAGAGTATTATCAGTTACCTGATTGGACTTCAATGTAAAAGGATGAAGATTAGAAACATCTATCTTTAAAGCAGCTGTGGCATCCACGCATCCGTGCCCCAACTGGCCGGTATACCTCGGATTATATTCATCCAAATCGTATGCGCTTTGATAGAGGATTTCCTTCAGAGTTTCCGGTGTAAACCCTTTCTTGCCTACCCCATACTTCTCTATCACCAGTGCTGCCACACCGCTGACCAGCGGACACGCCATAGATGTACCGGCCAGATATTCATAATTACCGGCCAGTTTTGTGGTCGTACTCCATATCCGCCCATCTCCGTTCAATGCTCCTCCGGGAGCAGAAATATCCATATATGTACCATAATTGGAATAAGAAGCCTTTCTATAATCGGCCTCAATGGCTGCAACCGCAACTACCTTGTCATAATCAGCCGGCGCCGCTATCCTGGGGTCAGAAGTATTCGCATTGCCTGATGCAAACAATACAATCCCTCCTTTCATTGGACTTCCGTCAAGTTGCTCTCCGTTGTTATCACATCCGGCATATTTTATAAAGTAATCAATAGCTTCCTTATGTACAGGATTAATATATGAAGAGGTATTCCTCCCCGTTCCGACAGCGTATCCCCAACTATTCTGACTGATAACAGCTCCATTATCAGCACCATATTTAATAGCGGCAGCAATAAACGGATCAGAAGCGACTTCTCCTCCAGTGGAAGTCAGACTTTTTAAAATCTGGCAACTCATGAGTTTCACCCCACTTCCGGGAGTTCCGTTCCCTCCTGCAATGCTGCTGATACCTGTTTCATTATTATTTGTCGCACCAATGGTACCCGCCACATGAGTTCCGTGACGATGAGGGACCAAAATTGCATTATCATCTACAAAATTATAACCATGTACATCATCTATATACCCATTGCCATCATCATCTATACCATTCTCTGGTATCTCACCCGGATTCGTCCATAAATTATCCAGCAAATCAGGATGCTCCTGATTAATACCGCCATCTACAACCGCTACAATAATAGCCGGATTCCCATTGTATTGTTTCCACACATCAACTAAACGGATATCCGCACCTTCCCTCTGCCAGGATTCTGTACCGGGATTATCAAAATACCATTGTTTGGATAAATCCGGATCATTGAACAACCACTCCCCCACTCTGACACCATACATATCCCATACTGTTTCCGGCCTTGCCCTGGAAACTATCTTAGGAACAGGAACAGCCATTTCAATACCATCTAGAAAAGCTACTTCAGCAGCTGCACGAGTCGCTGATGTGTCTTTGGAGAACCAAACATTGTACCATAAATGAAGCCCCTCCTTACGAGTACGTTCTTCAAATTTGCCGGCGTAGGGAAACGTACGTTCCATTCTCTCTATTTTCAAAGAAGAGGCAGCCCGGTCCAACACCTTAATTCCTGTCCTTACCGTGTTGCCAATACTCCTTACCTGCACCTCTTCTGTAGGTTCTTCTTTCAGTTTCACATAAATACAACCCTGAAGTACATCTTCATCTGATAAATCAAAAATCAGCTGATTCCCTTCCGGTTTATCGGAAACAGAAGGAATTTCTTCTTGATGGCACGAGGCTATCAATATAATCATCAGAAAAAAAAGGACAGTCTTTTTCATTATAATATTCTGTGTTGTTAGTTGAAGTAATTAATTATTTCACAAATATAGCGTATTTCCCCGGTCTTGCAATGAAAAGGGGAAACAACCTCATTGAAATAAAAAGGTAAGCCTTTTTTCTTGTATTTTTGTCCGGCTGCGTTCATTGCTTCACCTTGGTGAAGAAGCGATTTCACTTAGGTAAACAGCCGTTGTCACATGGGTGAAGCAGTTGCTTCACCCATGTGAAATATCAAACGGAACGGAGTGAAGATATGATAAGGAACATCAAAAAACGGGAATAGAGTAAACCAACCCGATAGAAATACGTTGCGTGTCCGGACTCATACCTCCCAAAGCCTGCGCACGCCGGGTCAAATGATGCCCTTTATATAAAAAATGAGCAAAAATAAGCAGTTCACTATTACGCATCGGGAAATATTCCACACAAGCCTGCGCATTCCATGTAGTACGATAAAGTCCTTTCTCAAAAGGTCCGTTTGTTTTATAGATACCCGCTGTTTCATAAGCACCTTTCAGGTAAAGATTCCAATTAGGATGGATACGATAGTCAAAATTCACCACCGTAGTAAAGTATTCTGCATTCTGCGCCGTAGATGGAGTCATTAAAACAGGACCTTGCAAATCACTGATAATACCTTTGCTATCCAGTCCTTCACGAGAATACATTAAATCAATATAAGCAATAACAGGGCCTTTCTCATAAATATTACCCGCCGTAAAACAATAAAGATTCTTGCCTTCCGCCAGCTGCCCGTATGAGGCCGCATATCGTAATTGTACCGCGTTATCAAAGAAGAACCCGTTCCAATTGACTGTTGACAGAACAGGAACTTTAGCTTTTTCCACTCCTTGTGGCAAACCGTAAAGATAGGTTTCATCATTTTCTCCACTACGGTTATTTACTACCTGAAGCACCAACTCATTGGTGGATGACAGATTGAATCTTCCCGCTACTCCTGCCTGATAGCAACTGATGTTATCATTAAACTCACTATACTCGCGGACTTTGATGGCATTAACATAATATTCATAACCACCCAAAGCAATGTCTTGTTTCCCGACGGTCAAAGTAAACCGGTCAGACATTTTCCAATTCACCAAAGCATACTCAATGGAAGAGGATAAGTTGTCCAACGAGTGAGGATTGCTGTATTTATTAAATGACTGACGGAAATGATAAGAGAATTGTTTACTGAAAGAACCTAATATCTCCAGTTTCACACGATTCAGTTTAAAAGAGGCATCCTCTAAATCTCCTTCAATAAAGTTGGCAACTCCCGAAGTGGAGAATTGCAGGTTCATGTGTGCCGAAAGATTCGGATTGCTATTAGGAAACAAACGTCCCACCAAACTACGGATAGAATCGTCCGGACTGATTAATGGCTGTTCTTGCGCCTTCAAGGTCGAAACGGCGCATAATAGAATACAGCATGACAAGAGTAGTCTTTTCATGGGGTATTTTCGTAGTATTAAATTTCGGTTAATGTAATAAATCAGGAATGATAAAAATCGAAGATGCTTAAATCATTCCTCTTTTCTTCAATTCTTCTGCCGCAACCTCCAGCTCTTTATACCATTCTTCACCAAATTTCCGCACCAACGGTTCCTTTAAGAACTTGTATACAGGAAGGTTCTCTTTTTTTCCCAATAACACTGCGGCTTTACATACATCCCAACGATGGTAATTCACCGCTTTGTAAGGGCCATAATCACCTATACGGATGGGGTAAAGATGACAAGAGATTGGCTTATAGAAATCGGTCTTACCTGCCCGGAAGGCTTTCTCAATGGCACAATAACAGTACCCTTTCTCATCATAGCAGGTAAATACACAATCTTTATGATTGACAATAGAAGTTACCAAATCACCTTCTTCATCTGTATAAACCACTCCTTGTTTATCAATTACCGCCCGGGCCCCGGGTGAAAGTTCATCCCAAATAACAGGAAGCACCTCCTCTAGCTTTTCCACTTCCTCTAGTTCCACCGGTGCGCCGGCATCCCCTTCTATGCAGCACTCACCTTTACAGGCATCGAGATTACAAAGAAATTTCTCACGAAACACATCAAAGGAGATTACAACATCATCTATCTGTATCATCTCTTATTAAATTAAAATGTCATTCCGAACAAAGTGGCGAATCCATGCTTCATTACAGATTCCTCACCTTGTTCAGAATGACAAATAAATATACTTCCTACATTATTTTATTAAATCCCGTCCGGTCATGTCAGCAGGCTGAGGCATACCCAGAATGTGCAGGATAGAGGGAGCAACATCTGCCAATACCCCATTTTCTACTTTGGCATTCTTGTTCTCTGTTACATATACAAATGGAACAGGGTTCAAAGAGTGAGCCGTATTAGGTGTACCATCTTCGTTCAGTGCATGGTCGGCATTACCGTGGTCGGCAATAATAATCACTTCATAATCATTAGCTTTGGCAGCTTCCACTGTATCTTTTACACACTCGTCAATAGCCTTCACTGCTTTTTCAATAGCTTCATAGATACCTGTATGACCTACCATATCACCATTAGCGTAATTCACAACAATGAAATCGAACTTCTGGGTCTTGATAGCTTCTACCAATTTATCCTTCACTTCATAAGCACTCATCTCAGGCTTCAAGTCGTAAGTAGCTACTTTCGGAGATGGAACCAAGATACGCTCTTCGGCATCATACGGAGTTTCACGACCACCATTGAAGAAGAAAGTTACGTGAGCATACTTTTCTGTTTCTGCGATGTGCAGTTGAGTCTTACCGTTAGCAGCCAGGTATTCACCCAATGTATTTTGAACATTCTCCTTGTCGAACAGAATATGAACACCTTTGAAAGATGCATCATACGGAGTCATGCAATAAAACTGCAAGCCCGGAATAGTATGCATACCTTGTTCCGGCATATCCTGTTGAGTCAGCACAACAGTCAATTCCTTGGCACGGTCGTTACGATAGTTGAAGAAGATAACCACATCACCTTCTTTGATGGTACCGTCTACGGTAGAGTTATTGATCGGTTTGATGAATTCGTCTGTAACACCTTCATCGTATGATTCCTGCATAGCCTGAACCATATCGGCGGCTTGCTTTCCTTTACCTTCAACCAACAGGTCGTATGCTTCTTTCACACGTTCCCAACGCTTGTCACGGTCCATAGCATAGAAGCGACCAACGATAGAAGCGATTTTACCGGCTGATTTTTCGCAGTGCGCGGTCAGTTGTTCGATAAAGCCTTTACCACTCTTCGGGTCTGTGTCACGACCATCCATAAAGCAGTGGATAAATGTATTTTCAATGCCATATTCTTTAGAGATATCGCAAAGTTTGAACAAATGATCGAATGAACTGTGTACACCACCGTTTGAAGTCAATCCCATAAAGTGAATATTCTTGCCATTTTCCTTTGCGTAAGAGAAAGCGGAAACAATCTCGGGATTCTTCATTATGCTGTTGTCGGCACATGCACGGTTAATCTTTACCAAGTCTTGGTAAACGATACGTCCTGCACCGATATTCAAGTGTCCTACTTCGGAGTTACCCATCTGTCCGTCGGGCAAACCAACGTTCTCACCGCTAGCCTGCAATTCAGAGTGCGGATAGTTTGCCAACAGAGAATCCCAGTAAGGAGTGGGAGTGTTAAAGATTACATCGTCTTTACCTTGATCGCCGATACCCCAACCATCAAGAATCATTAAAAGGGCTTTTTTACTCATAATCTTATTTTGTTTAAAGTTTATCCTTGCTTTTTCCGGGTGCAAAGGTACAAAAAAGCCCTGTCAATGAATAATGTTTCACCTATTTTTTATAAAGGAAGTTTGATGATAAAATGCAGTCCGTCTTTAAATTCCATATCCCGAGTCAATTTTGCATTCATACGCCCGGCAATCATTTCACAAACCAGCAAAACAATATCCGGCGCACCGGCAAGACACGACTATCCCCTTTTGTTCTGTAATGCGGTTAATATACTTCGGCAAATACTCTAATTATATTATTTGATTAGTACGTACTACACATTCTTCCGGAAATCGATATAGAAGCATCGATTCTTGTGTTATAAAACATACCATTTTATCTTGCTGTTTATGAATAAATTGCATTCCTTTGCATCGGGACAGTTCAGCACAGTTTGCATTGTCCGTGTAAAACCTTAAACAGTTCATGAAAGTTACCTTTGGACAGCAGACCACTAAAGTGAAACAACTGGCTGATTTACTCAGTCAGGAGATTTCCATGGGCAAATATAGATCGGACTGCACATTACCGTCCATCAACAAACTGAGCCGTGACTATCAAGTATCGCGGGATACAGTATTCAAAGCATTCATTGATTTAAAAGACCGGGGAATAATAGACTCTACTCCGGGAAAAGGTTACTACGTTACCAACAAGCTTACAAACATTCTGCTTCTGCTGGACGAGTATTCTCCCTTTAAATACTCGTTATATAATAGTTTTATCAAAAAACTATCCATCAACTACAAAGTAGATTTATTGTTTCATCAATATAATGAACGACTTTTCAATACCATTTTACGTGAATCAATAGGCAGATACAACAAATACATTGTGATGAACTTCGACAATGAGAAACTATCCCCCCATCTTTACAAAATAGATTCGTCTAAGTTACTGCTGTTGGATTTCGGGAAGTTCGATAAAAAGGATTATTCATACGTATGTCAGGATTTTGACGATTCCTTTTATCATGCATTGGCCGCATTAAAAGAACATTTGAGAAAATATCAGAGACTAGTACTTTTATTTCCCGAAGACATCAAACACCCCCGTAGCAGTTGTCAGTATTTCAATTGTTTCTGTCAGGATTATCACATTGATTCAGCCATTGTGGAAAATACAGACCGGATACAAGTCCGCAAAGGAGAAGTGTACATTGCAATCCGTCAGATAGAGGTAGTCAATATAATCAAGCAAAGCCGGACGACCGGGCTGAAATGCGGAGAAGATTTCGGACTGATAGCCTACAATGACACTCCTGCCTACGAGGTAATAGACCAAGGGATCACCGTACTAAGTATCAACTGGGAAGAGCTGGGGAGGAAAGCCGCAGAATTTGTGCTAACCGGACAGGAAATAAGAACTTATCTTCCTACCGAAGTCCATTTAAGAAATTCAATTTAATAACTAAAATCTATGTATATCATGAAAAAGTATCCTAAAATCGGGATTCGTCCCACTATCGACGGTCGCCAGGGTGGTGTCCGCGAAAGCCTTGAAGACAAGACTATGAACCTGGCAAAAGCTGTTGCCGAACTGATTTCATCTAACTTGAAAAACGGTGACGGAAGCCCCGTAGAGTGTGTAATAGCAGACAGCACCATCGGTCGTGTAGCCGAAAGCGCTGCTTGTGCCGAGAAATTCGAACGCGAAGGAGTAGGGGCCACCATTACCGTAACCAGTTGTTGGTGCTATGGCTCCGAAACAATGGATATGCACCCGCACTGGCCGAAAGCAGTCTGGGGATTCAACGGTACAGAGCGTCCGGGAGCCGTTTATCTGGCTGCCGTATTAGCCGGGCACGCACAGAAAGGGCTGCCTGCATTCGGTATTTACGGACACGATGTACAAGATTTGAATGACAACACGATTCCGGCTGATGTGGCAGAGAAACTATTGCGTTTCGCCCGTGCCGCCATGGCTGTAGCCAATATGCGCGGAAAAAGCTATCTTTCTTTCGGTAGTGTCTGCATGGGTATCGCCGGCTCTATTGTCGATCCTGACTTTTTCCAGGAATATCTGGGAATACGTAATGAAAGCGTGGACGAAACTGAGATCCTGCGCCGTATGGAAGAAGGAATCTATGACCATGAAGAATATGCCAAGGCAATGGCCTGGACTGAAAAATATTGCAAGCCCAACGAAGGGGAAGACTTTAAGAACCGTCCCGAAAAGCGCAAAACCCGTGAAGAGAAGGATGCCGACTGGGAATTTATTGTAAAAATGACTATCATCATGCGTGACTTGATGGTGGGCAACCCGAAATTGCTTGAAATGGGATTCAAAGAAGAAGCTATCGGCCATAATGCCATCGCAGCCGGCTTCCAGGGACAACGCCAATGGACTGACTGGAAACCAAACGGTGACTTCAGTGAAGCACTGCTTAACACCACTTTCGACTGGAACGGTATTCGCGAAGCATACGTTCTGGCTACCGAAAATGATGCTTGCAATGGTGTTGCCATGTTATTCGGTCACCTGCTGAGTGGTTGTGGACAGATGTTCTCCGACATCCGTACTTACTGGAGCCCCGAAGCGGTGAAACGTGTTACCGGCAAAGAACTTACCGGAATGGCTAAAAACGGTATCATCCATCTTATCAATTCTGGTGCAACCACTCTGGACGCTACCGGTGAGAGCCATAATGAAGCGGGAGAGCCCTGCATGAAACCTAACTGGGAAATGACTGAAGCCGATGTAGAAGCTTGTCTGAAAGCTACAACTTGGTATCCGGCAGATCGCGACTATTTCCGTGGAGGCGGTTTCTCTTCCAATTTCTTGTCTAAAGGCGGTATGCCTGTCACCATGATGCGTCTTAATCTGGTAAAAGGCTTAGGCCCAGTATTGCAACTGGCAGAAGGCTGGACAGTAGATATTGATCCGGAAATCCATCAGGTACTGAACATGCGTACAGACCCCACATGGCCTACTACTTGGTTTGTACCCCGCCTATGCGATAAACCTGCATTCCGTGATGTGTATTCAGTAATGAACAACTGGGGAGCCAACCACGGCGCTATCAGTTATGGACACATCGGACAGGATTTAATTACTCTGGCATCTATGCTACGTATTCCTGTTTGTATGCATAATGTAGAAGACGACAAGATTTTCCGCCCGGCATCATGGAATGCTTTCGGTATGGATAAGGAAGGTTCTGACTACAGGGCTTGCTCAACTTACGGACCTATTTATAAATAGTTAATAAATTGAGAATTGAAAATTAAAAATTGAGAAATGGTTATATGCCTATCCTTTTTTGTTTTCAATTCTCATTTCTTAATTTTTAATTCTCAATCTTTAATTTAAGAAATGAAAGATACAGATCAACCCATCCTGCACAAAGATGGAGTCAGCTACGTGCTACCATTTATATTAGTCACCTGCTGCTTCGCCCTGTGGGGATTCGCCAATGATATCACCAATCCGATGGTGAAAGCGTTCTCGAAAATCTTTCGGATGAGTGTTACCGATGGCGCATTGGTACAAGTTGCCTTTTATGGCGGATACTTCGCCATGGCTTTTCCGGCAGCAATGTTCATCCGGAAATATTCTTATAAAGCTGGCATCCTGTTAGGGTTAGGCCTCTATGCCGTAGGAGCCTTATTATTCTTCCCCGCCAAAATGACCGGCAATTATTATCCGTTTCTACTAGCCTATTTTATCCTGACTTGTGGACTTTCTTTCCTCGAAACCAGTTCTAATCCTTATATCTTGTCCATGGGAACGGAAGCTACCGCTACCCGACGCCTCAACTTGGCTCAATCATTCAATCCCATGGGGTCTTTATTGGGAATGTATGTAGCCATGAACTTTATCCAGGCAAAGCTGAATCCAATGGATACGGCAGAACGAGCTCAACTGAATCCGATGGAGTTTGCAATAGTGAGAGATGCGGATCTTTCCGTACTCATCGCTCCTTATTTAACAATCGGTATTGTCATCTTTGTGATGTTTCTCATTATCCGTTTTACTAAGATGCCTAAAAATGGTGACCAATCCCACGGCATCAATTTCGGGCCGACTTTGAAACGTATTTTCTCCATTCATCATTACCGTGAGGGAGTCGTGGCACAGTTCTTCTATGTAGGTGCGCAAATTATGTGTTGGACCTTTATCATTCAATATGGTACACATCTGTTCATGTCACAAGGTATGGAAGAAAAAGCCGCCGAAGTGCTGTCACAAGAATACAACATCATTGCGATGGTTATTTTCTGTATCAGCCGCTTTGTCTGTACCTTCATCTTACGCTACCTCAACCCAGGTAAATTATTGGCCATACTTGCCATTGCGGGTTGTTGCTTCACCGCCGGAGTCATCTTCTTCCAGGATATCTGGGGTATGTACTGCCTGGTAGCTGTTTCAGCCTGTATGTCATTAATGTTCCCCACGATCTATGGCATAGCGCTTACCGGATTGGGAGATGATGCAAAGTTTGGAGCAGCCGGCCTGATTATGGCTATTTTAGGAGGTTCCGTACTTCCTCCTTTACAAGCAAGTATTATTGATATGAATACCATTTGGAATATGCCAGCCGTAAATGTTTCATTTATCCTGCCATTTATCTGCTTTGTGGTTATTACGATTTATGGACACCGCTCTTACCAGCGAGGGAAATATTGATATGCAGCATGAGACCATTGTAAAAAAATGAAACGAAGAATCTGTTACTACCCATATGGATCAAACAGATTCTTCGCCTTATTTTCAACAACGTAAAATGAAATGCAAAGAAGTTATCCCATCCTCCTATATATTCTTTAAATTAGAAAGGAATCTCTAATTGGGGATCTGTCCCCAACAAATTAAAAGTCATCCGATGATATGGCGTTGTTCCATATTCACGAATAGCCGCACGATGCTTTTTAGTAGGATAACCTTTATTACTATTCCAATCATAAAAAGGATATTCTTTATGCAGACCATTCATATAATCATCACGATAGGTTTTCGCCAAAATAGATGCAGCAGCAATAGACAGATATTTTCCATCTCCTTTTACCACTGTAGTATGCGGTAAATCCTGATATTTTTTAAAACGATTCCCATCAATCAATAAATGTTGAGGACGAATTTTCAATTGATCCACAGCACGATGCATTGCCAGAAAAGACGCATTAAGGATATTTATCTCATCTATCTCTTCAGGAGTCACTACACCTACAGCCCATGCCAATGCTTCCCTTTCCACAATCTCTCGCAGCGCATAACGCTGATGCTCCGTCAGTTGCTTGGAATCATTCAGCAATTCATTCTTAAAATCTACAGGTAAAATAACAGCAGCTGCATATACAGATCCTGCCAGACATCCCCTACCCGCCTCATCACAACCGGCTTCTATCAGGTCTTTATTCAAATAAGGTAATAACATAGTTCATCTTTATTGTTGCTTGCAAAGATATTCTTTTAAAAGAGAAACAAGAGTGTCTTTTTACAAAGAAAATCACTATTTTTGCAAAAATACGCTTGATTATGAAAAACAACCTACCTATATATATCCTCCTTTGCCTGTTGAACCTTTCATGGGTTCATGCCCGTAATAGGCAACAAGAAGCCGAGACACTGATTAAAAAGTCGGTTGATGCCTTATACAATAATCCGAAGCAGGCTAGTTACTATGCTGCCAAGGTAATTGAATTATTTCCTGAAGAAAGGCAAAATAATCAAAAAGCTGAAGCAATGTTCTATTACAGTCAGGCAGAAAAGCTATTAGGCAATTTTGATGTGAGCATTAAAAATCTATATGACGCTTTGGAGTATGCAACTCCTACCAATAAAGAGTTGAATGGACAAATTTACGCACTGATAGGAGCACTCTATTGCAAACTGACCGACTACAACAAAGCGATCGAAATGAGTGAGAAAGCCATCTCAATTTTTAAATCCATCGGAGATTCCATTTCTATCGCACTATGCTACAATGATCGTGGCATCATCCATTATTCCATGAATGAGTTCAAAACAGCTGAACAATTCCTTAAACAAGCCCTTACAATAAACCGCAGTCAGAAAAATTTAAGAGGGATATCCGCCAATTTGAATAATTTATGCTTATATGAGGGTGATTTTAATGAAAAGCTAAGTTTAATTAATGAGGCCATTGTCATCAACAAGAACTTGAATTCTCAATGGTCATTAGGGGAAAACTATAACAATATGGGAAAGCAATACTTCTATGCAAAGCAATACAACAATGCTTTGATGGCTTTACAAAAAGCATACGAAGTCGCTTCTTCCATTAGTGCCAAAGAACTGATTTGTGATAATTACGAATATTTATCTTGGGTATACGATGCCCTTGGAGACCATAAAAACGCTTATAAATGCCTGATGCAACTATATACTCTCAGCAAAGAGTTGCAAAGTGGAAGTAAATTACGCATCGTAGAACAGGAAATTTCCCATAAACAATATCAAAACCAACAAAGGAAAGCAGAACTAAGAGAACAAGCTTATAAAATAGAACTGCTGAAACGGAATCTGTTTGTACTAGTAATCATATTCATCTCATTGATAGTACTCAGTATATTTCTATACCAATGGTATAAACGCAAAAAGAATATGCAGTTAATGGTTGCCCGCTATAATCTGGAGCAATCGGAACATGAATTGGCAGAACTTAAAGTACGACAGCAAGAACTCGAATTAAAATCTGTCCAAAGTGCATTAGACAACAGTCGTCAGGAAGCTACCAGTTTTGCTGTATTCCTGCATAGCCGTAATGAATTGCTAGAGAAAATCAGAGAAATGATAAAGCAAGGATATAAGATGGACCAACAAGCATTGATTCCTCATCTGAAGAAAGTCAATGCCTTCATCAGCCAATATCAGAATGGAGATAAAACGAACAGCACCTTGCTGATGAATGTTGAAGAAAAGAACCAGGAGTTCCTTCAACGGCTATCCGAACGGCATCCTAATTTAACACAAGGAGAAAAATATCTAGCTACTTTATTACGGGTAAATCTATCTACCAAAGAAATCTCAATGCTCACAGGAAATGTTCCCAAAACAATCAACATGAATCGATATCGTTTACGTAAATCTCTAAACTTATCTTCGGAGGATGACTTGACAGACTATCTACAAAATATTTAAAGAACCTATATTTTTATAGTTTTTATTAAACAGCATTTTGTAGATATTATCTCTTTATATAGAACACTATATATCAATATATTACATTTATATTTGTAGATTAAAAAAGAGAGTTTTTTTATTCATTGTAGTTCATTTGTAGGGTATAATAATTAGGAATTTGCACATACAACCTATTACTTAGCGATGTGAAAAACAATTATTAACCTTAAAATTTATTCACATGAGTAAAAAGAATTATTTCAAGGAAAGAATCATACTATTGATTCTACTCTTTGCTTTTATGACTCCTTTCGGTGCATTAGCACAGACGATTCAACTGACTGGTCTGGTTACTGATGCTGCCAACGAACCTATTATTGGTGCCAGTGTAGTAGAGAAGGGTACAACCAACGGGGTCATCACAGACTTTGACGGTAACTTTGCATTAAGCGTATCCCCCAAAGCCACTATTATTATTTCTTATGTGGGCTATGCAACACAAGAAGTCCCTGTAAACGGAAAGACAAACATCCGGGTGACTTTGAAAGAAGATACTGAGATGCTGGATGAAGTTGTAGTAGTGGGCTATGGTACCATGAAGAAAAGTGATATGACCGGTGCTATTTCCTCAGTAGATGTAGACGATTTGGTAAAGCGCACCACAACCAACCCTGCAGAAGCATTGCAAGGTAAGATTGCAGGTGTAAACATTATGAAGGCTGGTGGTAATGCCGGTGCAGGTGTGCAGGTTAAAATCCGTGGTGTCAAAACGTTTGGTGATAACCAACCTCTTTATATCATTGATGGTTTTCCCGGTGATATTGAAAATGTGAATCCGCAAGATATTCAGTCAATGGAAGTACTGAAGGATGGTGCAGCCGCTGCTATCTATGGTTCGGTTGCTGCAAATGGTGTCATTATCGTAACTACCAAAAACGGTAAAAAAGGTGACATGAAAATTGATTTCAGTACTTATGTAAGCTTTACAAGCGTAGCAAAAAAGCTGGAACTGCTAAATGCCGAAGAATACAAAAGTGTTCATAAACAAATGTATCAGAACTATATGAACCAGTATCCCAATGATACAGAGGTTACTATGCCTGCATTTGTAAATAAAAACACAGGAATAGATACAGACTGGCAAGATGCCATGCTAAGGAGTGGTGTTTCACAAAACTATATGTTTAGTATCCGTGGCGGTTCCGAAAACGCCCAGTATTCACTCTCCTACAATCATGCCGACGAAAAAGGAATTTTTCTAGGTAACAACTATCGCCAAGACAATGCCCGTCTGAAACTCCATATGAATAAATATATCTTTGATATAGATGCAAATATCGCTTTCAAATTTACAGATAGCAAACAACCGGAATATTCCATTAAAGAAATGTACATGATTTCTCCGCTTGTTCCTATCTATGATGATACAAGAGAGTATGGCTTCGGCTTAAGTGACTTTGATGACCTGCCCAGTAACCGTAATGTTATGGCTGACCAGCATTATGAAAAATCTACAGACAAAAAATATCATACCACAGCCAATGTTGCCTTGACTATGAACTTCACCCCATGGCTGAATTTCAAGACAAGCTATGCATACAGAGGTGAACACCAGCGTCAGACTTATCATACTCCGGCTTATGTTGCCGACCCAAAAGCCAAACGTGACTATCCTTATCATAGTGAAACCACAGGATACTGGGAAGAACATGTATGGGAAAATGTATTAAGTTTTAATAAGACATTTGGAAAACACAACGTCAATGCAATGGCAGGTACTTCCATGACTGCTCGCAAATATACATGGAATTCTGTTGGGGTAGAAGGTAAAACCACTGTTTATAAAGTAGAAGACGGAAAATTGGTAACCAGTGAAACTCCGGGCGGATTTCTTGATCCATCTTTCTCAACTGTAGGTGCAGGAGCAGGTGGCACATTTGATGGTAGCGGAACAAAATGGAAATATAACCGCGCTTCTTTCTTCGGCCGACTGAACTATAATTATAATGACCGCTATCTGGTACAGGCAACTGTACGTTATGACGGTTCATCCAAGTTTGGTAAAGACAACCGTTGGGGCTGCTTTCCGTCAGTGGCATTAGGCTGGAGAATCAGTCAGGAAGAATTCTTCCCGAAAGACATTGCACTGAACAATTTGAAATTTCGTGTCAGTTGGGGACGTTTGGGTAATGAAAATGCTTTGGGATATTATGACTTCCTTGCGCTGATTAGTACATACAATGAAATGTATCAAGGATACGTGAAAGGCAACGGTGATAACGCATGGGCAGGAAGTATCGCTCGCGGATTGGAAAACCGTTCTTTGAAATGGGAAACAACGGATACCAAAAATATTGGTTTCGACTTCGGCTTCTTTAACAGCAAATTAACCGGTACATTAAACTACTACTATAACCAAACAGAAGACCTGTTGATAACAAAAGTTTTACCTCCTTCAGCAGGTATGACTAATCCCACCCTGAATGTCGGAAAGATACGCAATACCGGTTTCGAATTTGAATTAAACTGGGGAGATGCTATAAAAGACTTTGATTACAATATCGGTTTCAATATGAGCACCACCAAAAATAAAGTGGTTGAATTGTCAGATGCAGACCAAGTTCTTCAGGGTGAAGGATTGAAATATGGAACGGAGCATTTCCCGACAGAAACCAGAGTGGGCAAACCTATCGGTGCATTCTATCTTTATAGAACAGACGGTATCTTCCAAAGTATGGATGAAGTAAATGCCCATGTAAACAAGGATGGACAATTATTACAGCCTAATGCCCAACCGGGTGATATCCGTTTTAAAGATTTAGATGGTAATGGAAGCATAGACGCCGGTGACAAAGAATACTGTGGTTCAGGTATCCCGACATTGGAAGCGAACTTAAATCTGTCATTCGGCTATAAAGGATTTGACCTTTCAATCGTACTTGGCAGCGCATGGAACTTCAAATTGTATAACGGAAACAAATATTTCTATGAAGGAATGAACTCTAAATCAAATATGCTGAAGTCTACATTGAATGCATGGACTCCTGACAATAGAAATACGGATGTTCCCCGCGCAGTATATCAAGATCCGAACGGCAACATGAAAGAATCAGACAGATTCCTTGAAAACGGTGATTTTGTCCGTCTGCGTCAGGCACAGTTAGGTTATACTTTGCCCAAATCGCTCATGCAGAAATTCTATATTGAGAAACTGCGTTTCTATGTAAGTGGTGAAAACTTGTTCACTATCACAGGCTATGATGGTATAGATCCTGAATTCTCTCGTGCCAGTGTGTTGAATACCGGTGTTGATAAATTGATTTATCCGTTTACCCGTTCATTCACCGTTGGAGCTCAACTTACATTCTAATCCTTTAAAGTAATAAGAAAATGAAGAAACTATTATACATAGCAAGTATCTGCATTGCAAGTTTATTTAGCGCTTGTGACGATTATCTCACGGTAGAATCTCCTGACCAGTTGACATCAAGCAGTTTTTGGCGCAACCAGTCTGATGCTGAAGCCGGAATTGCCGCCGCATACTCCCAACTTTACCTGATGACTTATTCGGGTGACATGTGGTCTTTCCCGGAAATCAAATGGCCGGTGGAAGCCTATCGTGAAGATATTATCCAATTAGGAAGCGATGCTCTGAATTACCCGAACTGGGTGGAATTAGGCAACTATACCTACACCAATGGTAACTCTCAGTTCAGTTATTACTGGCAATGCTACTATAAAGGCATCAGTTTTGCTAATCAGGTAATTGAAAAAACCGCAGAAATACCCGATGAGAATATAGACGCAGCAACACGCGAACAATTGGTCAATGAAGGCTACTTTATCCGCGCTTATTACCACATGCAACTTTTATTGAACTGGAAAGAAATCATAGTTCGTGATAAATATATCACTGACCCGGCTGAATTAAGCAAGCCCCTTTCTTCCCGTGAGGATGCATGGAATTTCATCATTGAAGACTTGAAACGTGCAACCAGTCTGCCTGCAACACGTGACGCTGATAATGTAGGCCGTGCCACAAGCGGTTCTGCTTATGCATATCTTGGTTTCGCCTATCTGACACGCGCCTATGAAGAGGCAACCAACAAAGACTCTTATCTGGCCAGTGCTATAGAAGCATTCAACCAAGTAAAAGGATATGAACTGGTTAATAATTTCAGCACTATGTTCAGCGGGGATAATAAGAACAGTAAAGAATCGATTTTTGAAATTCAATTCTCTATGAGTTCTGCAAACGGAGCTACTTATCGTACTCAGTTCCATCGATGGATCGGTGTTTCCGAACTTGGGGGATGGGATGAGATTCTTCCCAGTCAAACATTGATTAGTGAATTCAAAAAAGAAGGGGAAACGGCTACTACAGGACGTTATGACTCGCGTATGTATGCAACATTATTTTTTAATTGTGACTATTATAACGATGGTAACGGACGTGTCTATGGCTACGACTATAATGACTGGTTCGACAACAAAGAACGCGTAGCCTTCCGTAAATTCATGCCCTCGACCTATGAAGGTTTAAACCAAAACTATTCCGCTATCAATGTTCCTTTGATGCGTTATGCCAACGTACTGTTAATGAAGGCCGAAGCATTGAATGAGCAGGGACATCCCGAACAGGCTATTCCTTTAATCAATGAAGTAAGAAGCGTTCACGGGGATATGCCACCCATGGCAGGTACTTCTCAAGAAGCAGTCCGCGCGCAAATTGAACATGAACGCATGATTGAATTCCCTCTTGAGAACTATCGTTGGTATGATCTCCGCCGTTGGGGCAAACTATCCTCAGCCTTGCAAGCTGCCGGAAGAACAGGCTTCAATGAAGACAAAAATTCATTCTACCCCACTCCTCTTACAGAGCTGAATGCTAATGATGCCTTAAAATAAGTATTTTCTTTTTTGGTTAGATATAATTAGGCAACAGGGCGGTTTTCGCTACAGTGATACCGCCTTGTAATCTAAAAATGAAGTATCTTTGCCTATAAATAAAACGACATAGATATGTTTACAATTATTGGATTAATGCTCACGGGGATGCTCCTCGGCTTCCTGCTTCGCAAGCAGAAGCTTTCAGGAATACACAAAGTCATCACCGTTCTTATTTGGTTGCTACTCTTTTTATTGGGTATAGATGTAGGCGGTAATCAGAAAATTATCAATGGTCTGCACACTATAGGGTTGGAAGCCATTGTCATCACCTTGGCAGCAGTGCTGGGCAGTGTTACGGCAGCATGGGCTTTATGGTATGTACTTTACAAAAGAAATAAGGAGGGACAAGTATGAAAGGAAGTTTGATTATCGTCGGATTCTTTGTACTAGGAGCTCTTTGTGGGGTATATCACCTTATTCCATACGACTTTACACAAAGTAAGCTAAGTTTCTACGCATTGTGTGCGTTAATGTTCAGTGTAGGAGTCAGTGTAGGTAATGATCCACAGACCTTACGTAATTTCCGGTCATTAAATCCTCGCCTGATCTTTCTACCGGTCATGACCATATTGGGAACACTGGCAGGATGCGCAGTGGTCAGTCTGTTTCTCTCGCATCGCTCAGTAACAGATTGTATGGCAGTAGGTGCCGGTTTCGGCTATTACTCTCTATCCAGTATCTTTATTACAGAATATAAAGGTCCGGAGTTGGGAACCATTGCATTATTATCCAATATCACACGTGAGATTATCACTTTGCTTTTTGCCCCGTTGCTAGTACGTTGGTTTGGTAACCTGGCCCCTATTTCGGCTGGAGGAGCCACTACGATGGATACAACATTACCCATCATCACCCGCTATTCCGGTCAAAGCTTCGTAGTGGTTTCTATATTTCACGGCTTTGTAGTGGACTTCAGCGTACCTTTTCTTGTGACTCTTTTCTGTTCTATTTAAAATAACAATAACCATGAAACACTCTCTTAATACTTTTCTTACACTGTTGTTTGTTTGTGCTTCTGCCTGGGGTGAAAACGTGCCCTGGCAAAATCCGCAAATAAATGAAATAAATCGTGAACCTGCCCATGCCCATTTCATTCCTTATACGAATGAGGCCAATGCACTGAAACAACAAGCTTTACCTGCCGCCCAACGTTTTGCAGTAAACCCCGCCACAGAACGCCGCATTTCACTAGACGGAACCTGGAAGTTCTTATTCTCTAAAAACAATGAGGAATGCCCGACAGATTTTTATAAAATGGGGTACAACACCAAACGCTGGAAAGACATACAGGTTCCGGGAAGCTGGGAACTGCAAGGATTTGACTCCCCCATCTATACTGACGTAGCCTACCCCTTCCCTGCCAATCCGCCTCATGTTCCAACCGATTACAATCCGGTAGGTGCATATGTACGTGAATTTACCGTACCGGCCCATTGGAAAGGAATGGATATTTTCCTTGATTTTGAAGGAGTTGAGTCCGCTTTTTATTGCTGGGTTAACGGTGAATTGGCAGGATACAGTGAAGACAGCCGTCTTCCGGCTCATTTTAATATTACTCCGTTCTTAAAAACCGGGAAGAACAAACTGGCCGTTAAAGTTTTCCGTTATAGTGATGGTTCCTACCTGGAGGATCAGGATTACTGGAAATATAGCGGTATTGAACGCGATGTGTATCTCTATGCCCGTCCTCAAAGCCGTGTACAAGACTTCAAACTGGTAGCCGGTCTGACAAATGGTTATAAAGACGGAGATTTTAATCTGGATATCACACTCCACAAGCCTCATCCGGGAGGAATTGTGGAAGTGAAGATTATGGACAAAGGCAATGTAATTTATCAGCATAAAAAGGAAATAACTTCTGTTACAGATACTTTATTCGCTCAGAAACACTTGTTCCCGGCCATATTGCCTTGGAATGCCGAAACACCCAATCTCTATACATTGGTAGTCAGCACCTACGATGCTCAAGGAAAAGCATTGGAATCATTCACACAGCCTTTCGGTTTCCGTTCTGTGGAAATGCGTAACGGCATGCAACTGATAAATGGGGTAGCCGTATTGTTTAAAGGAGTAAACCGCCATGAACACGATCCGCATCATGGTCGTACCATTACCGTAGAGAGCATGATAAAAGACATTCAGTTGATGAAGCAATTCAACCTGAATGCTGTACGCACTTGCCATTACCCCAACCGCTATGAATGGTATGCATTGTGTAACGAATACGGTTTGTATCTGGTAGATGAAGCAAACATTGAAAGCCATGGTATGCAGGCGCATAAAGATGGCACACTGGCTAATAATCCCGATTGGGAAGTACCGTTTATGCAACGCATGAGCCGCATGGTGCTGCGAGACCGCAATATCACCGCCATTGTCACTTGGTCAATGGGAAATGAGTCCGGCTACGGAAAACACTTTGAAACGTTATATGACTGGACCAAGAAGTTCGATCCTACTCGCCCTGTACAATATGAGGGAGGTGGTTATGATGCCAAATCTGACATCTACTGTCCGATGTATGCACGCATCTGGTCCCTGCGCCGCCATGTAAACCAGCGTGATGCCCGCCCGATGATTCTATGTGAATATGCCCACGCTATGGGTAACAGTGTAGGTAATCTACAAGACTATTGGGATTTGATTTATAAATATGACCAGCTGCAAGGTGGCTTCATATGGGACTGGGTTGACGCCACCTTTAATATCAAAGACAAGAACGGCAATAAGATTTGGGCTTACGGAGGCGATATGGGCTTTGTAGGTGTCCCTAATGACTCCAACTTCTGTGCCAACGGACTGGTAGCGGCAGACCGTTCACTTCATCCACACATCTGGGAAGTAAAAAAAGTATATCAATACATTCATTTTGAGCCGGTTGCCTTTACCACCAAGCAAATCAAAGTGACTAACTGGCATGATTTTATCGGTTTGGAAGATTACAAACTACACTGGACTGTAGAAACAGACGGAAAAGCTGTACAAAGCGGTGAAATGGATTTCCCGACAATGACTGCCCGTTCTTCTGCCTTCATCACTATCCCGATGAACTTGATTCCTAATGATGGAAAAGAATACTTCCTGAAATTGGAAGCATTTACCAAAAAGGAAGCCCCATTAGTTCCAAAGGGACATCAGGTAGCCATGGAGCAATGGCAACTGAATCCGGAAGGAGAACGGCTGCTGAATGCTACATGGACTGCCCGGGAACTAGTAGACAAAACTGTAAATACCGAACGTACTCCGGATGCTATCACCTTGACAGGGGAGAACTTCCGTATCGCATTCTCTACTGCTGATGGTGAAATGACAGAACTCTTATACAACGGAAAGAATCTGATAAAAGAAGGATTGCAACCCAATTTCTGGCGTGCATTAACCGACAATGATGTTGCCAACAACCATCTGGAGCGTTGCGGCATCTGGAAATTTGCAGGCAAGAACGCCAAGTTACAAAGTATCGATTTAAAAGAAGATTCAAACAAGAAACTGGCAACCGTTACTGTAAATTATAAACTGGAAGCACAAGAATCAACTTTGCAGACCATCTATCAGGTACGCCCCAATGGAGCTGTCAAAGTAAGTATGCACTTTGTACCCGGCAACAAAGCCCTTCCTGAAATGCCACGTCTGGGTATGCGTATGATTCTTCCGGCAGAATATGATGTGATGACCTGGCTGGGCCGCGGGCCACAAGAAAACTATGCAGACCGCAAGACGGGTTATCCTATCGGACTCTATACCGCTACAGTATGGGAACAATTCCATCCGTATGTCCGTGCACAGGAAACCGGCAACAAAACCGATGTACGATGGGTTGCATTGCGTAATAAAGCAGGGGAAGGCCTGTTAATCACAGGTGAGGAACCGCTGAATGTCAGTGCATGGAATTTCCCGTTGGAGGATATTGACTATGTAGCATTCAATACAGAACGCCGTCATGGTGGAAGTATTATGAAGAAAGACATGGTATGGTTAAACATCGACCACCGTCACATGGGGGTAGGTGGAGATAATACTTGGGGAGCGCAAGTACATCCGGAATATACCATCACTCCGCACGAATGGCAATACAGCTTTACCATGCAACCTTTGAGCAATCAAGACGATGCTGCTGAAAAAGCGCATAAGAAATGGTTTTAAAAATTCTGATTCACTACAGATTATACAGATTCTCGCAGATTGAATTTCAATTCGTGAATGATTGCATCTGTATTAATCTGAATAATCTGTGATGAAACGATCTTCAAATAACGAAATAACATGAAACATAAATTTACCAAAATCATTCTTCTCACAGCAGTAGTTGCAGGCTTCACAGCCGCCTGTAACCCTGCCAGTGAGAACATCCCCACAGGCAAAAGATATGAATTCAATAACATACTGGATATAGCCTATACTCCCGATACACTGACACGTTGCCGGGGTTGGTTCACAGACGCCGGTTCCTGGATGGGATTTACCCTTCCGCAGAAAGATCACTGGGTGAACGGTTTCTGTGGCCCGTTCAGTCTGGATATGAACCGACGCCAATGGATGGCACAATCGGCTGTCACGGTAGGATATGCCGATCAGGCGAATGTTATATTTACTCCGGATTCCACTTGTTATTTCCCGGGAGAGTTATATCTTTCGGCAAGTTCAGAGGAAGGTAAAATCATTCAACGCCTAAATTTTTTAGATGCTTCTACCGCATTGCTCCGCATTCACTCCGATGCAGGGAAGGAACTCTCCTTAACTGCCAGCCAATGGGGAAAAGAGATACAAGTCCAAACAGACCAAAATACCGTCATCGCCCGTCATCCCTCCGGTGAGATTGTAGCATTAACTTTTACCCCGGATGTTAGCGTAAAGGGCACTGACAATAATTACCAAGCAAAAATCAATGGCAGCGAACACGACACCTACGTAGCCATTTCTTTCTATACCGGAGAAAAAGAACTTTCTGCCGGATTACAAAAAGCACAATTGGCTCTAAGCAATCCGCAGGAAGGACTCAAAGCCAACAAAGAACGCTGGGAAGGTTATCTCACCAAGATTCTGCGCAAAGATATGAAACCTGAGTATGACCGTATCGCCGTGAAAGCAGTTGTTACACTTATCAGCAACTGGCGTACCCACCGCGGCGGATTGCTCCACGAAGGAATTGTTCCGAGCCATGCCGCATACTACTTCGTAGGATTCTGGGCCTGGGACACTTGGCGTTTCTCTGCTGCTCTGGCAAAATTCGATCCGGAATTGGCCAAGGACAACATTCGTGCCATGTTTGACTACCAGCAGCCTGACGGTATGATTATAGACTGTATCTATACCGATCCTGCCGAAAATAATGCACGCGACAGCAAACCTCCTCTCGTATCATGGGCGGTAGACGAAATATTCACCCATACCAATGATACGGCGTTCATCAGTGAAATGTATCCACAATTGATGGCCTATTACAAATGGTGGTACAACAAGCGTGACCATAACCGCAACGGTATGTGTGAATACGGTTCTACCGATGGCACATTGGAAGCAGCAGCCTGGGAAAGCGGTATGGATAATGCCATCCGTTTTGATGATGCCAAGATGCTGAAAAATAACGGGGCTGAGGATGCATGGAGCATGGATCAGGAAAGTGTTGATTTAAATGCTTATCTGGCTTTGGAATGTAAACTATTAAAGAAATTTGCAAGTATTCTGGGAGTTACTTTTGACGGTCCGGATTACAGTAGCCAAGTAGCCGATTATTTCTTCGACAAAGAAAAAGGTTTCTTCTTCGATCGCCGTTTAAAGGACGGAAGCTTTATACAGGAACCGGGATGCGAAGCATATACTCCGTTATGGACAGAAGTAGCTACTGCCGATCAGGTAAAAGCCATGTTGCCCCTGCTGACCGATACAGCCAAGTTCTCTACCTACATTCCCTTCCCCACAGTAGCAGCAGACAACCCGAAGTATAACCCACGTGGCTATTGGCGTGGCCCTATCTGGTTGGATCAGACTTATTTCGCTATCCGCGGTCTGCGCAACTATGGATATAACAAGATGGCGGATGAATATACCCTCCAGGTATTCGACCGTCTGCAAGGCTTGAAAGAAGGAGCACCGATACATGAAAACTATGGCACACACACCGGTGAATTGTTAAAAGCTCCCCATTTCAGTTGGAGTTCATCACATTTGCTGATGTTATATGATGATTATGGCAAATAAACTCTCTCTTTTTACCTTAATATAAATAATACCAAAAGGGGGGCCGCACTCGTGATGAATGTAGCCCCCTGCTTTTATATCGTATTACCTGTTACCCCCCAATACACTCTTTTCAGAAGTGATAAAAATTCTCCAATGAATAAGTAGAATGTTACAGGTGTAAGATTATATATCTTCCGGCTGAAACATGATATATCTTTCAGCCTATACATCAGTATATGTTCACACTTCACAACAGGAAACTTCAAAACATCTGCCCCTTTTTTAAAAACAACAGGACATATTAAAAAAACATCAAGAGCTTTTATTAATACGTCCTGTTGTTTCTCCTGTTTCTTTATATACACATAGCAAAACACTTATTTTTTCCTTCAGAGGTTTCAGCCTCTCCACAAACGCTTTGTTCATCGGCATTCTGGCTGAAGAATTGATACCTCGAAATCTTTCAGCCTGGAAAAAATCCTTCAGCCGGAAAGCGCATGAACAGGGAGTTTACGAAAAGGCTGAAACTTTTGAAGGATTTTTGGGGCAATTCTTCGGGAGGAGCATATTTTCCACCGGAAGAGGAATATGCCCACAAAAAAGAACATAAAAAGACGCAAGAAACTAGGATGCCTGATATCTTGTTACAAGATGAGGCAAATCTTGTGAGAAGTTTCTCCTAATCTTGTGTGAAGTCACGCTGATTCTTGTTATACAAAAAAGCCTGCCATTAATATAATGTTTATCAATGACAGGCGACTTATTTCGTTTGGAGAAATCAAAACATCCTGCTGACACGCTCAATACCGGCAGTCAGCACATCTATCTCTTCTTTAGTATTATACAAACCAAAAGAAGCACGTACAGTTCCCTCAATCCCCATACGAAGCATCAAAGGCTGTGCGCAATGATGCCCGGTACGCACAGCAATGCCCAAGCGGTCAAGCAACGTACCCATATCCAAATGATGAATATTTCCTACCAAGAAAGAAATGACACTGCTCTTGTTACCGGCCTCTCCGAAGATACGCATCCCGTCTATTTCTTTCAGACGCTGCATAGCATATTGTGTCAGTTCATGCTCATGGGTGGCAACATTTTCCACGCCGAGAGCAGATACATAATCCAACGCTTTTGCCAAGGCAGTAGTGCCGATATAATCGGGAGTTCCTGCTTCAAACTTAAACGGTAATTCATTAAAAGTCGTTTTCTCGAAGCTGACACTTTGTATCATCTCGCCTCCCCCTTGGTAAGGTGGAAGTTTATCCAGCCACTCTTCTTTTCCATAAAGCACTCCCACACCGGTAGGTCCATATATTTTATGTCCGCTGAAAGCAAAAAAGTCAGCATCCAAATCCTGAACATCCACTTTCATGTGAGGAACACTCTGCGCCCCGTCAATCAAAACGGGAACACTGTGTGTATGGGCAGTCGCAATCATCTCTTTCGCCGGATTGACAGTGCCCAACACATTACTTACATGAGCGAAACTCACCAGCTTGGTCCGTTCCGAAAAGAGTTTCTCATATTCATCCAACAACAGTTCTCCCCTGTCATTCATGGGAATCACTTTCAGCACGATTCCTTTACGCGCAGCCTGTAACTGCCAAGGTACAATATTGCTATGATGCTCCATGACAGAAACAATCACTTCATCACCTTCCTTCATCTGACTGTCGGCAAAAGAAGAAGCCAACAGGTTGATACTCTCCGTCGTGCCCCGTGTAAACACGATTTCATTGCTACTGCGTGCATTGATAAAACGACGTACAGTCTCACGAGAAGCTTCATGCAACTCGGTAGCCTGCTGAGACAAGAAATGCACACCACGATGCACATTGGCATTGACCGAATAATATTCATCGGTTATGGCTTCAACCACTTGGCGCGGTTTCTGAGTGGTAGCCCCATTATCCAGATAAATAAGCGGCTTTCCATACACCTCCCGATCTAATATCGGAAAATCTTCTCTTACTTTTTGTATATCGTACATGACGTCCTATTTACATATCGCACATCCCTGACATTTATTCAACTCACCACGGAAGCGTTTTTCCACCAACAAATGCAAACGGTCTTTCAATGCATCCAGGCGGATCGTATCTATTACTTCATTGACAAAAGCAAACATAAGCAATAAACGTGCTTCCTTCAGACTGATACCACGCTGTTGCATATAGAACAACGCATTTTCATCTAGCTGACCGACAGTAGCTCCGTGAGAGCACTTTACGTCATCCGCATAAATTTCCAGTTGCGGCTGAGTGTACATATGGGCATCACGAGTAGCACAGAGGTTGCGGTTGGTTTGTTGGGAATTAGTATGTTGTGCTCCTTCACGTACCAATACTTTTCCGGCAAACGCACCTGTCGCCTGATCATCCAATACATATTTAAACAGCTCATTACTAGTGCAATCAGCAACCTTGTGGTCAATGAAAGTATGATTGTCCACCTGTTCATTCTTATCGGCAATGACCATACCACACAAATTGATCTCAGCTCCACGTCCGGCCAAAGTTACTTCAGTTGTATTACGCGTAGTACCGTTATGCAAAGTCATACCATTCAAAAGCACATTACTGTCTGCCTCCTGGTTCACATAGAGGTTACTGAAACGCACTGTGCTGGTATGGGTTTCTTCCAGTTCATAAAGATCGAAAGTAGCATTTTCTTTTGCAAAGACCTCAATAACCTGAGTAGAAAGGAAATTTACATTATCCATGGCATGATCACAAATCAACAGACGAGCCTGCGCACTTTCTTCCAGCACAACCAGCACACGGCGGTTCACCATAAAATTAACATCAGCACGCAATATATTCACCAGTTGAATGGGTTTGTCCACCACCACGCCTTTCGGCACATACAGCATAAAGCCATCCTGGGCAAAAGTAGTATTGAAGGCGGTCACACCATCCTTGGAAGTATCTGCCAACTTGCCATAATACTGCTTGACCAAAGCCGGATATTGTTCAGACAGCTCTTTCAAGCTGCCAAGCAACACTCCTTCCGGCAATTGCGCCTTCGGCAAAACTTTACGATAAAAAGCATCATTTACTACAAAATAAAGAGCGGTACTCATATTAGGTACATCGCACTTGAACACTTCATACGGATTCACCGGAATGTCGAGTCTGTTCAAATTCAAACCATAATCCGGCTCGAACAATTTGCTCACATCCGTGTATTTATACTTTTCCTGCTTGCGGGTAGGGAAACCTAATTTTTCGAAATCTGCGAAAGCTTGCGCACGGGGAGCGTTCAGCACCTCGGCACTATGCTGGCAAATCATCGCCTCACATTGAGAAAAGAGATCAATATATTGTTGTTCTGCTCTCATAATCACTTTCTTCTTTAGGCATCCAATATTATTCTCCCAACTCGGCTTTTATCCAGTCGTAACCACGCTCTTCCAGTTCCAAAGCCAATTCGGGACCCGCAGTTTTTACAATACGTCCTTTATACAATACATGTACAATATCCGGTTTGATATAATCCAGCAACCGTTGATAGTGTGTAATGACGATACAACTTGTTTCGGGAGTCTTCAGTTTATTCACACCCTCGGCTACAATACGCAACGCATCAATATCAAGACCGGAATCCGTTTCATCCAAAATACTCAACTTAGGCTCCAGCATAGCCATCTGGAAGATCTCATTGCGCTTCTTCTCACCACCGCTGAATCCCTCGTTTACCGAACGGTTTGCCAATTTATTATCCAATTCTACCACAGCCCGTTTCTCGCGCATCAGCTTCAAGAACTCACTGGCTGTTAATGCAGGAAGGCCTTTATATTTACGCTGCTCGTTTACCGCCGCACGCATAAAGTTCACCATACTGACTCCGGGAATCTCCACCGGATATTGGAAAGACAAAAACAGACCCTCATGGCTGCGATCCTCAGGATTCAAAGCCAACAAATCTTTTCCTTCAAAGGTCACCGAACCTTTCGTTACCTCAAAAGCCGGATTGCCTACCAACACAGACGAAAGGGTACTCTTTCCGGAACCGTTGGGTCCCATAATAGCATGAACTTCACCTTTCTTTATGCTTAGATTAATACCTTTCAATATTTCTTTGCCATTGACACTGGCATGTAAGTCTTTTATCTCTAACATAATTCTATTAAATTCTTAGTTCTTCATTTATCCTACACTTCCCTCTAAAGAAATAGCCAGCAGCTTCTGTGCCTCTACCGCAAACTCCATTGGAAGTTTATTCAGTACTTCTTTTGCATATCCATTGACAATCAACCCAATAGCGTCTTCCGTAGGAATACCGCGCTGATTGCAATAAAACAACTGGTCTTCGCTGATCTTGCTGGTTGTCGCCTCATGTTCCACCACAGCAGTCTCATTATGAATATCCATATATGGGAATGTATGAGCACCGCACTGGCTCCCCAGCAACAAAGAGTCACACTGACTGTAATTACGGGCATTGTCTGCTTTCTGAGCCACACGTACCAGACCACGATAAGAGTTCTGGCTCTTTCCGGCACTGATTCCTTTACTAACAATGGTACTACGGGTATTTCTACCTAAATGAATCATTTTAGTCCCCGTATCAGCCTGCTGATAGTTATTCGTTACTGCCACCGAATAGAATTCAGCAGTAGAATTATCTCCACTCAAGATGCAACTGGGATATTTCCAAGTAATGGCCGATCCGGTTTCCACCTGTGTCCAGCTCAATTTGCTATCCACTCCTTTGCAATGGCCACGTTTTGTCACAAAGTTATATACTCCTCCTTTGCCTTCGGCATCTCCCGGATACCAGTTCTGTACGGTAGAATATTTCACTTCCGCACGGTCATGCACCACAATCTCCACTATGGCCGCATGTAATTGGTTCTCATCCCGCATAGGGGCCGTACATCCTTCCAGATAAGAAACATAACTATCATCATCCGCAACAATCAGTGTACGTTCAAACTGACCGGTATTAGCCGCATTGATACGGAAATAGGTGGAGAGTTCCATAGGACAACGCACTCCTTTCGGAATATATACAAACGATCCGTCACTGAACACTGCCGAGTTCAAGGCTGCAAAAAAATTATCCCGCGGTCCAACCACCGAACCCAGATATTTCTTCACCAAATCGGGATGTTCACGCACCGCTTCACTGAACGAACAAAAAATAATCCCTTTTTCCAACAAGGTTTCTTTAAATGTAGTCTTGACGGATACAGAGTCCATGACAGCATCTACTGCCATACCACTCAACGCCATTTGTTCCTCCAAGGGAATACCTAATTTATTGAAAGTTTTAATCAACTCAGGATCTACCTCATCCATACTTTTCGGTCCTTCTTTTTTCTTTGTAGGATCCGCATAATAGGATATAGCCTGATAATCTATTTCAGGGATAGTGAGGTGTGCCCATGCAGGCATCTCCATTGTCAGCCAGTAGCGGTATGCTTTCAGGCGAAACTCCAGTAACCACTCCGGCTCGTTTTTCTTTGCAGAAATCAAGCGGATAACATCCTCATTCAATCCCCTTTCTATAATATCTGTGTGAACTTCTGTGGTGAAGCCATATTTGTACTTCTCCTGCGTCAGTTCTTTCACATATTTATTGGGTTCTTCTTGCATATCTATCTTATATTTCTATTAATTGTTCTGTTACATTCTTAAATACCGGAAAAAAGATACCGGACAAGTCCCTCATAGGATAATATAACACTGATTCCTTCTTTTTTGTTGCACTAATCAGCTCATTGTTCGGGTCTATATATTCTATCACATGAATAGCTAACCCTATCAGTATCATATACTTCAATGCTCCCAATCCGCTGCCTAACCAACGGTTCAGCCATCCCAGGTGCACAGCATCCAATGCTTTTGTCAACAAAGAGGCGACGAACGCAAAACCTAAAGGTACAGCTACCCAGATCAATATAAAAGCTAAGACCTGTGCTACAGTCGTCGAAGTACCTAAAACCGGTGCCAACCTTTCAGCAACAATGCCAAACAAGGCACGAGCCATCAGCAATCCGGCTATCAACCCTACAATAGACGCCATCTGCTTCACAAATCCCTTCATTAATCCCATAATGACACCCACACCAATCATAGCCAATATAATAATATCTATTGTCGCCATCTTTATCGTTATTACAAAAAGCAGTAATGCCATTCTGAACAAAGCGAAGAATCTGCCAGCCCACGCGCTGGGCGAGGTGCCAGATCCTTCGCTATGCTCAGGATGACATTACCATCTATATTCTCAGACTTCAGTATATTACAAAGTCTGTTTAACCTCTACTTCTTCGTAAGCTTCAATAATATCACCGACCTTGATATCGTTACAGTTTGTCAGACTGATACCACATTCAAAGTTAGTACCTACTTCTTTCACATCATCCTTGAAACGCTTCAAAGCATTGATAGCACCGGTAAAGACTACAATACCATCACGAATCAAGCGTGCCTTATCAGAACGTTTCACCTTACCTGTCTTCACCATAGCACCGGCAACCAAACCGACCTTGGTAATATTGAAGACTTCACGCACCTCGATGGTTGCAGTAATCTGTTCCTTCAAAGTAGGTGCCAGCATACCTTCCATAGCAGCCTTCACTTCTTCAATCGCATCATAGATAACAGAATATTTGCGGATATCCACACCCTCCTGCTCAGCCAGTTTGCCGGCAGAACTTGAAGGACGAACCTGGAAACCTACAATAATCGCATCTGATGCAGCAGCCAAAGTCACATCCGACTCGGAAATCTGACCGACACCTTTGTGGATCACATTAACCTGTACCTGTTCTGTAGACAGTTTTATCAATGAATCGCTCAACGCTTCGACAGAACCGTCCACGTCACCTTTAACAATCACATTCAGCTCATGGAAATCACCCAAAGCCAAACGACGGCCCACTTCATCCAATGTCAGCAGTTTCTGAGTACGCAAGCCCTGCTCACGCTGCAACTGTTCACGTTTGTTGGCAATGTCACGAGCCTCTTGTTCCGTATCAATCACATGGAAAGTATCACCTGCCGCAGGAGCACCGTTCAGCCCCAGAATCAATACCGGTTCGGAAGGACCGGCCTCCTTGATGCGCTGGTTACGTTCATTAAACATAGCTTTCACCTTACCATAACTAGTACCAGCCAAGACTATATCGCCCATTTTCAGCGTACCGTTTGCCACCAACATAGTAGCCACATAACCGCGTCCCTTGTCCAACGACGATTCAATGATAGAACCGGTTGCCTTGCGGTCGGGATTAGCCTTCAAATCCAACATTTCAGCTTCCAGCAATACTTTTTCCAACAAATCATGTACACCTGTACCTTTCTTTGCCGAAATATCTTGCGACTGATACTTACCACCCCACTCTTCCACCAGGAAGTTCATGGCAGCCAGTTCTTCCTTAATCTTATCCGGATTGGCGTGCGGCTTATCCACCTTATTAATAGCAAATACGATAGGCACACCGGCAGCCATAGCATGATTAATCGCCTCTTTGGTCTGCGGCATCACATTATCATCGGCAGCTACAATAATAATAGCAATATCCGTCACTTTCGCACCACGGGCACGCATAGCGGTAAATGCCTCGTGACCCGGAGTATCCAAGAATGTAATATGACGTCCGTCTTCCAATTTCACATTGTAAGCACCGATATGCTGGGTGATACCCCCTGCCTCACCGGCAATTACATTTGCTTTACGAATATAGTCCAGTAATGAAGTCTTACCATGGTCAACATGTCCCATTACTGTCACAATCGGAGCACGCGGCTGCAAATCTTCTTCGTTATCTTCCTCTTCTGTAATAGCCTGTGCTACCTCAGCACTTACATATTCTGTCTTGTATCCGAATTCTTCTGCTACCAAGTTAATTGTCTCGGCATCCAGACGCTGATTGATAGAAACCATGATACCGATACTCATACAAGTAGCAATAACCTGAGTAACAGGGATATCCATCATACTTGCCAATTCGTTCGCAGTAACGAACTCGGTCAGTTTCAATATTTTGCTATCTTCCTGTTCCATCTCCTCCTGTTCCATCAGGCGGTTCTGAACATTTTCACGTTTCTCCTTACGATACTTGGCAGCCTTGTTCTTAGTCTTGTTAGTCAGACGTGCCAATGTTTCCTTAACCTGCTTTGCCACATCTTCATCACTAACTTCCGCTTTTACAACAGGTTTCTTGAAACGGTCTTTATTAAATTTGCCTCCACCCTGATTGTTATTACTATTAGGTTTGGAGTTATTGTTCCTATTCGGTCTGTTAGCGTTATCGTTACGTTGGTTATTATTAGATGCTCCTCCAACATTCGTTGTACCGGCAGCATTTATATCCACACGTTCCTTATTTATTCTATTGCGCTTTTTCTTCTTTGCGGCATCATCGTTAACCAAGTTTTTAGAAATCTTATCGTCTCCCTTACGGATCTCTTTGATAATAGCATCCTTCATCAGTTTACGCTGTTCCTGACGCTGCTTATCTTTCTCTTCTCTCTCTTTCCGTTTTTCTTCCTTCGATTTCTTTTTCGGACGGGTAGACTGATTCAATGCAGCCAGATCAATCTGACCTACTACATTAATTTTCGATTTAAATTCAGTAGGACGAATTTTAAATACATCGTCTTCTTCTTTTTCCTGAACGGGTGCTGCTTCGGGTGTTTCTTTTTCCATCTCTTTCACCTGGGGTGTCTTTTCTTCCGTCTTTTCAATTTTAGGCTCTTTCTTCTCTTCCAAAACTGGAGCAGGAGCAGGTTGAGGAGTCGATTCCGGTTTCTTTTCCTCTACCACCACAGGCTTCGGCGTTTCCTTCTGGGGCTGGGGAGTTTCCTTCCTCTCAACCACCTTTTCCACCACGGGTTCTGCTTTCGGAGTTTGTTCAATAACTTTCGCAGCTGGTTCTACAACCTTTGACGCAGTTTTCTTGTTCAAATTGTCCAGATCTATTTTACCCACTTGCTTCAGTTTGGGGCGTGCCTCTTCAGGAATAACAGTTTTCACCACCTCTTCTTTCTCTTTCTTAGATTCAAAACCTTCGATAGAGATAGAAGCTTTGTTGCGATCCTTATTCTGTCTTTCCTGACTAAATTTTTCAGACTCTATTTTTAAATTTTTATCTGTGCTGAACTCTTTCACAAGTACAGCATATTGTTCTTCGGTAATTTTCGCATTAGGACTAGCCTCAATGGTATAGCCCTTCTTCTGCAAGAATTCAACTACCGTCGTTATTCCTACATTTAAATCTCTTGTTACTTTGTTCAGTCTAATCGTCATACTCGTTTTTTAATTATTAACTACGAGCCGGGACTGAAGAGTTACTCTTCAAATTCAGCTCTTAAAACTCTCAACACGTCATCAACCGTGTTTTCTTCCAGGTCCGCTTTTTCTATCAACATCTCGCGCGGAGCATTCAGTACAGCCTTAGCTGTATCCAATCCAATATTCTTGATGGCTGTGATAACCCACTCATCAATTTCATCCTTGAATTCATCAAGGTAGATATCCTCATCCATCGCGCTCTCATCCAATTCGCGGTACACATCAATCGTATATTCGGTAAGCATACTAGCGAGTTTGATATTCATTCCCCCCTTACCGATTGCCAAAGACACTTCTTCCGGTTTCAGATATACTTCTGCTTTTTTCTCCTCTTCGTGCAGCACAATAGAAGAAATCTTAGCCGGACTCAACGCACGCTGAATGAACAACTGAATGTTAGAAGTATAGTTGATCACGTCGATATTTTCATTACGCAACTCGCGCACAATACCGTGAATACGTGATCCTTTTACACCTACGCAGGCACCTACCGGGTCTATACGGTCGTCATACGACTCAACAGCTATCTTAGCACGTTCTCCGGGAATGCGCGCAATCTTCTTGATAGTGATCAACCCGTCATTGATTTCGGGTACTTCCATTTCAAACAGACGTTGCAAGAACACAGGTGAAGTACGGCTCAGAATAATCTTCGGATTATTATTTTTATTATCTACGCGGGCCACTACGGCACGGGCAGTTTCGCCTTTACGGTAGAAATCACTCGGAATCTGTTCAGTCTTGGGCAAAAGCAGTTCGTTACCTTCATCATCCAGCAACAACATTTCTTTCTTCCATATCTGATAAACTTCCGCACTGATTACAGTACCCACCCTATCAATATATTTATTATACAAGCTATCTTTCTCCAGTTCTAAAATCTTCGATGCCAGTGTCTGACGCAAGTTCAGAATGGCACGGCGGCCAAACTTGGCAAAGATTACTTCATCGGTCACTTCCTCACCCACCTCATAAGAAGCATCAATTTTCTGTGCCTCGGTCAATGAGATCTGCATATTGGGATTCGTCAAATCCTCATCTGCTACAACTTCACGGTTACGCCATATTTCGAAATCTCCCTTGTCAGGATTCACAATAACGTCGTAATTTTCATCAGTGCCAAACATTTTCGCGATCACACTACGGAAAGACTCTTCGAGTACACTCACCATAGTTGTTCTATCAATATTCTTTAATTCCTTAAATTCCGAAAATGTATCAATCAAGCTGATTGTTTCTTCTTTTTTGGCCATAATTATTTAAAACTAATTAAGTATTTAGTGTATTTTATCTCATCATACGCAAAAGTAATATCCTCCTCTACCAGTTTGGGGCGTTTGGCTCCTTCCGGTTTCACTTTCTTTTCAATGGTTACGGTAAAGTTCTCTTCATTTGCATCCTTCAATACACCTTCCAGCTTCTTTCCCTCTTTAGTCAGGATTTCCACCTCCTTACCAATGTGTATCAAGTACTGTTGCAATACCTTGAAAGGTTGTCCTATACCGGCCGAACCCACTTCCAGTTCATAATCCTCTTCTTCACGGTCCAGTTTAGACTCAATATAGCGGCTAAGTTCTACACAATCGTCAATCCATACTCCCTCGGCATGGTCAATTTCTACCACAATTTTGTCATCCGGGCTCACCGTGACATCTACCAAAAAGTAATCTTTACCTTCCAGCCACTCGTCAACAATCCGGGTTACTACATTTTTATCTATCATTTATTCACTATTAAGAACAAAAAAAGGGCTTAATCAAGCCCCACCATTCATCCATTTCGGTGCAAAGATACAAATTATCTACCAGTGCTACAAAATATTCTATTAAAAAATTGTAGTTTTGCAGAAACTTATAACACTATGGATAAAAACAGTTTAAATACGAACAAGCAATTCATGATAGGTAACGGTATGCTGGCTTTTGGAGTCTTTGCCGTTATTATCATTTTTTTGTATATGTCCTTCCGTTTCCAACGCAAGGCTGACAAAGTACAGACTTATGAAGGAGTCTACAACATAGAACTAACTAATAGTTTTGCCGGAGATAGTATAGCGGTATATCTAAATGACAGTCTGCTGCTGGACCAAACCATGCCCGACGCCAACCTGAAAGTGGAAATAAAGCGCTTTGCCGAAGATAATGTACTGATGGTCGTAGATAACAAAACAGACAAGACCACACCTTTCAACCTGAATCCGGAAGGTAGCCGGGTAGAGGTTAAAAAGAGTGGAGATGTGATTTATATCTTGGAAAGAGAAGCCGATTCCCTTTTGGAATAAAGGGAAACAGCGACAAAGCCGGTCAATACGATAAAAACTCCTACCAAAGCCGGATACCGATAACCCAATCCGGCATCTATGGGTAGCCCACCGGCATAGGCACCAATGGCATTGCCCAAATTAAAAGCGACTTGCACACAGGCCGCTCCCATCATTTCTCCTCCGCGTGAATTTTGGAGTAACAATAATTGTTGTGGAGCCGAAACAGCAAATAATCCTGCCGTACATACACACATCAATATCACTGCCAGCCAAGAGATAGAAGCTGCAAAGAAAATGGCAAGCAAACCGGAGGCCATAATAATCTGTGTATATTTCACCACACGGGCTGCTCCATACTGATCAGAAAACTTTCCACCCATCAAGTTTCCTACAGTCATGCTAAGACCTGCCAGCACCATAATGAAAGTCATACTGTTCTCACTGAAACCTGCCACATGTGTCATCAAAGGAGTAACATAACTATACCAACAAAAGATACCTCCATTCCCAAACATAGTCGTAAATATCAACAACCATGGAGCTAGATTCTTCAAAAAACGGAACTGTCCTTTCAAACCTGTATCCGGCAAAGCAGGCAGTGAAGGAACCCATTTCCAAATATAGAACAAGGTAATCAGTCCCCATACTCCATTAAAGAGAAAAGGAATACGCCAGGACATTATATTACTCATGAACGTACCCAAAGGTACACCAAAAAGATTGGCAATCGTCATACCCGACACCATCAATGCCACTGCCTGCGAACTTTTTCCTTTATCAGCCACTCTTTCCGCCACAATGGAACCAACCCCAAAGAAGGCGCCATGAGGCAATCCGGAAATAAAACGCATCATCAACATCATCCAATAATTCACTGAAACGGCAGCACACAAATTACCACAAATATAAATAACCATCAAGCCTAACAGAATATGTTTCAGCGGACGGGTACGAGCCACCAAAACCATCCCCGGTGCTCCTACGCACACACCTAGTGCATAAGCCGAAATAAAATGTCCTGCTTGCGGAATACTTATATGCAAGTCCTTCGCTACATCGGGCAAAATGCCCATCATTACAAACTCGGCAATGCCCAATCCTAATGTGCCGAACGCCAAAGCCGTCAAACTCTTCTTCATACCTGAATAAAAACAATCCATTAATTAAAAAACGTACAAAAATAATTGTTATGTTTTCAGATATAAGTGTTTTTAGCACACTTTTATAAGAAAAGGAATGATTACTTGCTTTATGTCAATTTATTGTTGCCACATGCAAAAGAGGTCAAACATTTTAGCTTCATGTTCAGAAGTTAAAAAGACAAACAAACTTCTCTACAAAGCCATGCTTACTAATCAACATTCACACTAAACAAACCTTTGCTTCCTGCTCCATTATCAACATCCCGTAAACTCTGATTGATTTTACATTCAGCACTTTTCAGCTTAGTACTTTTATACGAAAACAAGCCTTTGCTTCCTGCTCCGCTAGCGACAGCATTTGAACTTTTCGTTATTATACACTTATCACTCAATTCATAACCGTGATCCGGCTGAGTGCTTTCACCCACCCGAACATCTACAAATTCTTGTGTTTTCATAATTATAAACATTTAGTATATTGAGATAATTCTTTGTCTAAATAACACAAAATAAATTCGTTTCTCGCTTGCAATATTTCTGCAAAACTGTTTTTTACTATATTCACGTTCGGTAAAGCGATCTTATCAAGATACTTATAATGAATATCATCTGCACAGGATATAATGTAACCATCATGAGTAACGACCAATTCATTAAGGAATGGAATGCTGAGTAAAGGATAACTAAACTCCAACACCTTATTCCCCCTCTGATATTTCATTTTATTGCCTCTGTATATATATTCCTCTATTTTTCCGGTTAATATATTTTCTTTCAAAAACAGTTCATACGCCATTGCTTTCGTCATACAAATCCTTATATCAATAGCATCCGAACTGTTATCATTATTCATAAAATCAAGACAGAGCGAAACAAAACCAAGCAAGGATTCACACGACAAACTTTTCAATGGTTTCATTTCAAATGGTGAATAATACATGATAGGAGCAAAATTAAATTTATCAACTCCTAATTTCCAATATGCAAGCAACATGGATAATAAATCAGCTCCATTATCATCAAAAATAGTAGAAGTAATGTTTATTTTATCTCGATGCTCCACATTTTCAATCAACTCATAAACCGTATTGTATCCGTTCTCACCCCTTATCAAATCATTGTATTTTCCAGAGCCCTCAAGACTAATTTCAAGGTATGAAATGTTGGTTGCAAGAACTTCGTCATACCCCTGAATATCCATACTCATTCCATTTGAAACAACTCCATAAAATATTTTCCTATCTTCTTTATACTCTGCTAAAAGATTCAGGATATCAAAGATTCTATTATCCAAAAAAGATTCTTTACCCGAAAAATGAAAATGTTTCATACCCATTCCAATAGCTTCATCAAGAAAACTTCTCCATCTTGCCAAAGAAACCGACTCTGATATGGGCCGGGCATCTCCAAAATAACAATGTCTACATTTCAGATTACATTTATTACTGACGAATGAATCTATAATCATAGGTTCATTCTGCCGCAGCTTGGCATCTATATGTTCCATAAAAGATACCTTATCTATATATTTTTTCAGATTTCCAATCATCTGGCAACTTCGTAATACAATATATAAGTAGAATTCATTAACGGATTATCTTCTTCATAAGATATCGTATCTGTGATTTCGGACATATCAACGTCCAAAATCAACCGGGCCTTATCCATACCGACTTTATATTTATATATACTTGCCGATTTAAAATCTATATCTTCTTTACATTCCAAAGACATTTTCAGATGTTTCACCGTACCTGCCAAAAAATTAGGCAATGTAGTATAGTCGCAATCTGTAACATTCAACATATTAGGCCAGCACCATTCAATCATCAAATCAACAATACTACCAGGACTTTTTACTTTGCCATAAGAAACAACAACCTGCTTCAACAAAGAATCCTGTCCGTTATCAGCAATTCTTGCACATAATTTTTTCTGCTTCCCACCAACACGCTCGAACGCTTGTATGTTTATATCTTCAAAGTTAACAATGGTATCACCTGCCACCAGCAAATGAAATGTACTGATTTTATGTGAGACAACACCTCTTATATTTAATCGGACAAAGGAATCTCTCTTGTTTCCCATACCTCTTTTTTCTATTGTATTCTTTATCTCTATTGAATCAATATCAATGTTATTCTGTATATATTCCCCCAATTCATTGTATAAATACTCTGTGGTCAAGAAAAAGCGTCCTTTGAATGGCACAATTTTCATCATTTCCTGCAACGAACGAATTATTGCATTTTGCTCGTTCAATTTAACATTCAATACTTCCACCCTTTGACTCATCGATTTGTACCGTTCCCTCAACATAGCAAAAATAATAGTCAGGCATACAAATACATATACTACCCACGCAGGAAACGAAAGCAAAATTGATTTAATATCAAGATCAGGCTGCGTAAATAGTTGCAAAGCCTGTATAACTCCACCCAGTGTTGCAAAGCCGCCAAATGTCTTTATACCTAAGTTGTACAAGTATAATCTATTTTCCATATTGTGGTTTGTCTGTTTCTAGTTGCTTTAACTTATTATTCAAAATGTCTATTTCTCTCTGTATATCGTTCCATTCCAAACGCCCAGTTGTCATCTTCTGCTTTAACTTCAAATCCCTGATTTTTTTCTTTATCTCTTCTATTTTATTCATGGTATATACAATTTATTGATTACAAATTCAATGAACAGACTCTAAGCGGGAAAGAAACAAACTATTCTTCAGAGTCATTTCCTTTAAAAAAAGCGGGGAAAGAAACGCCCGTTGCCGGATACGTATGCTTTCCCCGCTTGAAAGAGATAGTGTCACCTTTTTCAAATATCAATCATCAAGGTGAATGATTACTGAACCGGGTATGCTTTTACTGTTACTGTGAATGAAGCGTATACAGTTGCATTTGTGCCATCTGCATTAGTTACAGTCAACTTAACAGGAACAACGACATTTGTATCTACTGTGATTCTCTTCTGAGCTGTAACTACAATATCATTCTTCTCAGAAACTTCAACCTTAATCAAGTCAGAAGCAAATGTCTTGTCAGTACCATCTACCAATGCATCAAATCCTACAATAACCACTTTATCATCAGCAACAAATTTACCTCCTGCATTAGTTACCTTATAGAAGTTGACAATTCCTGCTTTAGAATCAGCCTTTTCTGCATAGAATACTTTATCGCTGTTAGCATCTTCGGCATTACCTGAAACAAGTGAGAAACTTGCCTTTGCCATATCAGCAATATAAGTCTTAGAATCCACAAACTTAACCTTGAATGCTGGCATATCATATGAACGACCACCCAAGTAAGTAACTTTCAAGCCTTTCACATCATAAGCTGTATTAGCCTTAGCGTCAGCACCCATTGTCAAGACTGTTCCGCTAACAGTCAATTCCTTAGCAGCCTTCAAGCCTGTATAGTCAATAGCAGCACCGTCCTTAACAGAAATCATAGTGCTCAAATCGATTGATGTTCCATCAATTACAGTCAAAACACCATTTGCATAGAATGCTGGATCGAATGTATACTGACTAGTGATTTCAGCAGTAGTCGGGTTAGCGATAGTGAACGGAATAACAATAGTCTGAGTTTCTTTTGTTCCATTTTCACCATTGATCTCTACGGTAATCTTAGCAGTATACACACCATTGCCCAACATAGTTTCACCATAGTTATTAACAAAGTTGATTCCTAATTTTGCGATGTCTGCATTATTAGTAGCTTCCGTCTTACCATCTTTCTTCAGTTTTGTAAACCCAGCAATCAAACCAGATACAACATCGACAGTTTCTTCCTTACCGGTAGATTCATCTGTATAAACAAACGAAACATTGGTATTATTAAGAAGCATTCTAGCATCAGCATTCCAAAGAATACGGTCAGCTTCAGACATCTTATCGAAATAAGCAGCAAGATCTACTACCAACTTCTGATCTTCAACCTTAGCTGTTGCAATATGAGCTTGTTCTGCCAATGTAATAGTTAATTCAGCAGCTTCTTCACTAAATTGAACATAAACGCCTTTAGTTTTCATAATCTTACCAGTCACATCCAGTGTATGTACAACAAACGGAAGAGAATACTTAGCATTTGCACTACAAGAGATAGTCAAACCATCAGTTTTAATACCATATTTAATAGAGTCTGCCTTGGCATTAGCATATGTTTTAGTATCCATAGTCAAGAAAGCATCATACAGTTTATCCGCATTTTCTCCATTAACTTTCAATGTACCAGTCTTACCTGGTTCAATACGGTTATTGGGGGTATTATTCTTCTTGTTAATATAGAAAGACCAAGAATCTATAGATTCAGGTTTCTCTATAATCAATGAGGTTTCATAAGTAGAACGTACTTTATCACTTGCTACCAGTGCCAAAGCAGGACGTTTTCCATCTACTTCACTGTATGCTTTTACGATTTCATCAGTAATTGTTTCAATAGAGAAAGGAATTTGGTACAAGCCATTTGCTGAAACAGCAGCTCTAGTGTACAAACCTTCGTATGCAACCGCAGCACCTAAAGTTACAGGAGCTTCCTCATTCTTAGAATTAACCAATTTCAATGCAGTTTTAGAAAGATCATAGTTGTTAGGAGCAACCTGGACCATCAAAGAGTCATCAGAATAAGTGATCATATAATCACCTTTAGCAGGAGCACCTTTAGGACCTTCCCATGCCTGAAGAGCTTTATCAGCAGTAGCGATAGAATAGTAGATAGTCAAATCTTTATTACTTAGCATAGCAATCTGAGCCAAACCTTCAGTCATCGGCAAACGGACAGTCTGTTCATTCTTTCCATTTGCATCGAAAATGTGCATAACAATATAATTAGGATCTGTTGCATCTTCTTGATAGTAAGGTACACCTACAACAGCAGGAGTATCAACCGTTACTTTTTCAAATGCAGTACCATTCCACAGATACCAACCATCTTCCCTCTTTTCAACTTCTTTCTGACCGTCTTTACCGTCAACAGCTTCAGCCTTTACTGTGGTTTTTTCACCGTTGCAAGCCCAATAGCCATCAATGATTGTCCATTCAGCACCATCTTTACCGGCTTCACCCTTATCACCTTTGATACCAGTAATAGTAGTAGAAGAACCGTCACTCATTGTCACAGTAAAACCATCGGCAGTAGGAGTTATTGATTTTACAAAAGCACCATCACCAATCTTCTTCTGAAGGTCTGCGACAGTTGCTTCAACACCGTCCAATTTCTGATTAATCTGGTCAATGTCATCATCATAGTCTTTACAAGACACAAATGTTCCCGTTGACGAAACCATCAAGGCTCCGAACAGGATTGCACTTAAAAACTTTTTGTTCATAATAGAAAAACTTTAAATTTA